>PWQG01000057.1 GCA_003556835.1 Gammaproteobacteria bacterium | reverse complement strand
CCGGGAGTGCCAGCAGTCAGATTCTCGATACTCTGCATGCTTTTGCGAAGCCTTTCGGAAAAGGCGTCCCGATTACCGATGAACTGCAGCCGAACATTACGGGCATGCATCTGCCGGACTTCCTTACGGCGCAACACATTCAGAAACAGAGCCATGAGTCCGTTCACTTCACTGCGTGGACGCAACCAATTATCGCTACTGAATGCAAACAGGGTCAGGTAGGGAATGCCCCGTTGCAGGCAGGAATCGACAATATCACGAGCTGCCTCGGCCCCGGCGCGATGGCCGTCAACACCCTTGAGCCCGTGCTGCCGGGCCCAGCGATTGTTGCCGTCCATGATGATGGCGACATGCTCCGGAAATTTCGGAGCGCTACGCTTCACATCCACTTCAGACGAACTGTCAGCCATCACAGCCATTTCCCTGTCGCAAAAAAACAAACGGGGATCGTAGGCACGATGGTAGCGCGCCCGCGACCCCCAGTACAGCCAGCGTCACATTGACAGCAGGTCTTCTTCCTTGAGTGAATACGCCTTCTCGATCTCTCCGATGTACTTGTCCGTGAGCTTCTGGATGCGCTCCTCGGCATTCCGTGCCTCGTCCTCACTGATGTCCTTTTCCTTGAGCAGATCCTTGAAATCACCATTGGCATCGCGGCGGATGTTGCGCACGGCCACCCGCGCATGCTCGGCTTCCGCCTTGGCCTGCTTGGTGTACTCGCGCCGGGTCTCCTCGGTCAGGGCCGGCATCGGAACCCGGATCACATCCCCGTTGTTCGATGGATTCAGACCCAGATCTGACTTCATGATGGCCTTCTCGATTTCGGGAACCAGTGGCTTTTCCCAAGGGGAAATCAGCAGATTGCGGCCGTCTTCCACGGTCACATTGGCCAGCTGGTTGAGAGGTGTATCGGCGCCGTAGTACGACACTACCACCGTGTCCAGAATGCCGGGATGCGCCCGACCGGTGCGGATTTTATTGAACGCCTGCTCCATCGAGGCCACGGACTTCTCCATGCGCTCGTCGGCGTCTTTGATGATGTCTTCGATCATGTTACTAGTATCCCTATTGTCAGGAAGCCGGACCCCGGTCGGTAACCGTGTCACTGACCGGCACTGGCTCATTGCTGATCATGGTGCCATCGGACATGCCCATGACATTGTTGAGCAGCGAGCCGGGCTTCTGCATGTTGAAAACACAGACCGGTATATCATGATCCCGGACCAGACAGATGGCCGTCAGGTCCATGACCCCGAGTTGCTTGGCCAGCACCTCGTCGAAACTCAGGCGTTCGTACTTGACGGCACCGGGCTCGAGGATGGGGTCGGCCGAATACACGCCATCGACCTTGGTGGCCTTGAGCACCAACTGGGCATCGATTTCGATTCCCCGCAGGCAGGCCGCCGAATCCGTGGTGAAAAACGGGTTGCCGGTACCGGCCGCGAAAATCACCACATCACCGGAGCGCAAATGCCGGATGGCAGTGCGCCGGTCGTAATGTTCAACCACACCACTCATGGGAATGGCCGACATCACCCGGGTGGGGATACTGGCGCGCTCCAGAGCGTCACGCATGGCCAGGGAGTTCATCACCGTGGCCAGCA
This sequence comes from Gammaproteobacteria bacterium, assembly GCA_003556835.1. Taxonomy (GTDB): domain Bacteria; phylum Pseudomonadota; class Gammaproteobacteria; order Pseudomonadales; family Pseudohongiellaceae; genus PWQG01. Next base: position 3,671 of record PWQG01000057.1, on the reverse strand, counting down.
TGCCCATGTGATCGCCGGTGACCCGTTCCATACCCGCTTCGTGCAGGGCGGCGCCCCGGAACAGATTGCCACCGCCGATGACAAGTCCGATTTCGACACCAAGACCGACCAGTTGACCGATCTCGACCGCCATCCGGTCAAGAATTTTCGGATCAATGCCGAACTCGGCATCCCCCGTGAGGGCTTCCCCGCTCAGCTTGAGCAATATACGCTTGTACTTGCGCTCCGTTTTCGGCATGGCCCGTGCTCCTGTATTGAATGATCATGGCGCCCGCCCGTGACGACGAGCGGGCGACAGTCAGGCCTCAGGCGTTGCCGGCTGCCTGGGCAGCCACTTCCTCGGCAAAATCGACTTCCTCTTTCTCGATGCCCTCGCCGACTTCGAAGCGGACGAAACGCTCGACATCAGCGCCCTCGCCCTTGAGCAAATCCGACACCTTGTTGTCAGGATCCTTGACATAGGCCTGCTCGAGCAGACTGATCTCGGCCACAAACTTGCGCAGTCGTCCCTGGATCATCTTCTCGATGATTTCCGGCGGCTTGCCACTTTCCTGCGCCTGGGCCGTGAAAATTTCCGATTCCTTGTCCAGCACATCCTGGGGCACATCGTCGGCACGTGTCACCATGGGGTTGGCTGCTGCCACATGCATGGCCACATCGCGGGCCAGGTCGGCATTGCCGCCCTTCAGGGCGACCAGCACGGCAATCCGGTTGTTGCTGTGCACATAACCGTCAACCACGCCGCCAGCGGCCTCGACCACGGCTACACGACGCAGATTGATGTTTTCTCCAATTTTCTGCACCAGGGCCTGACGGACCTCTTCCAGGCCACCGTCAAGCAGCTTCTGGACATCGTCTTCTTTATTGGTGAAAGCCTGCTCCATAACCTGGTTGGCAAAGCCGATGAAATTCTCATCACGTGCGACAAAGTCGGTTTCACTGTTCACTTCCACCACCACGCCATAGCTGCCGTCGTCGGCAATGCGGGTCATCACAATACCCTCGGCGGCAGTGCGGTCGGCCTTCTTGGCCGCCTTGAGGCCGCTGGCCTTGCGCAGATCCTCGATCGCTTTTTCCAGGTCGCCATCCGCCTCGACCAGTGCCTTCTTGCAATCCATCATGCCGAGCCCGGTGCGCTCGCGCAGTTCCTTTACCATTGCTGCTGAAATGTTCGCCATCTGCAGTCGCCTCTCAATTCTGTATGCTGTTTGATTCGATGAAGACAGGGGCGGGAGAGGCCGGGACACATTGCCCGGCTTGCATCACCCCTGTTGCCGGGGCCAATTCCCCCGCGTGGCCTGTTGCTCAGGCAGAGGGAGCGGCCGAGCCCGTGGCCGGCTTCTCTTCCTCTGCAGCGGCTGCTGGTGCCGGCGCTTCCGCGCTTTCGTCGATTTCCACGAACTCGCTGTCACCTCCCGTCACGGCATTGCCCTGGCCATGGCCCTCGATGCAGGCATCAGCAATCACGCGTGCATACAACTGGATGGCACGAATCGCGTCATCATTGCCCGGGATGGGATAGTCCACACCATCCGGGTCACTGTTGGTGTCGACCACACCGATGACCGGAATGCGCAAATTGTTGGCTTCCGTCACGGCAATACGCTCGTGGTCCACATCGATGACAAACAGCGCGTCCGGCAGTCCACTCATGTCCTTGATACCACCAATGCTGCGCTCCAGCTTGGCCATGGCGCGACGACGCATCAGCGCCTCTTTCTTGGTCAGGCGATCAAAGGTGCCATCGGTTTCCTGGGCTTCCAGGTCGCGCAGCCGCTTGATCGAGCCGCGGATGGTCTTGTAGTTGGTGAGCATGCCGCCGAGCCAGCGATGATCGACATAGGGCATGCCAGCACGCTGGGCTTCTTCACGGATGATCTTGCCCGCGGAACGCTTGGTACCGACAAACAGGATCTTCTTGTTCTGGGAAGCAAGCCGCTTGATCGCGTCCACCGCCTCATTGAGCATGGGCACGGTCTGTTCGAGGTTGATGATGTGAATCTTCTTGCGCGCACCAAAAATGTAGGGACGCATCTTCGGATTCCAGTAACGGCTCTGATGCCCGAAGTGCACACCGCACTTGAGCATGTCTTTCATGGATACTGACATATTGATAACCTTTCTGTATTCGGGTTAAGCCTCCACACACCCCATGGCCCAACCCGCTAGGGGCACCCGGGACACATGTGACGGTGCGTGTGTGACATTCAGAGTACAGGCTGTTTTCAGCCTGCCGGATTTACCTGATCACAGACTATGCGTCAGGCGGGCTGCTTTATACCACAGAAAACACTGTGCATAAAGCGTATGATGGTGTTTCCGGCCCCGTGCAATCCCCGGCAATGTGCATTAAAATTGCGGTTTTTATGCACTGCGGCACGCAGTCCGACCTGGATATTACGCTTTTTATGGCCATCAGTATCAAGACACCCGACGAAATCGCGAAAATGCGCATCGCGGGACAGCTCGCCTCCGAAACCCTGGAAATGATCGGAGAACATGTCCGCCCGGGCATCAGCACCGGCGAACTGGACCGTATCTGTCACGACCATATCGTCAATGTGCAGAAGGCCATTCCTGCGCCACTCAACTACAATGGCTTTCCCAAATCCATCTGCACCTCCCTCAATCATGTGATCTGTCACGGCATACCCAGTGACAGCAAGATCCTCAAGAGCGGCGACATCCTGAACATCGACGTCACGGTGAAAAAGGATGGCTACCACGGCGATACCAGAAAGATGTTCCTGGTCGGCGAGGTCGCCCCGCACGCCCGACGCCTGGTGCAGGTCACGCAGGAATGCCTGTATCAGGCCATCGACATCCTGAAACCCGGCACCACCCTGGGAGACATCGGACACATCATCCAGCGCCACGCCGAAAGCAATCACTACTCCGTTGTGCGTGAATACTGCGGCCACGGCATTGGCGCCGTGTTCCATGATGAACCACAGGTGCTGCATTACGGCAAACCCGGCACTGGTCTGGAGCTGCGTGAAGGCATGACCTTCACCATCGAACCGATGATCAATGCCGGCAGCCGCTACACCAAGCTGAACAAGGCCGACGGCTGGACCGTGACAACCAAGGACCGGCGCTTGTCCGCCCAATGGGAACATACCCTGCTGATCACCGCCGATGGATGCGAGGTATTGACCCGGCGCAGCGAAGAAAGCTTCTGACCCGGGATCACTGCGCCAGTCCGGTGCCAGCCCCCCTTGAGATTACACAAACCGAGTACGCAGGAGCCTCATGTCCACAGCAGTTACCCTGTCCGGTCTCCCCGACCGCGACGCCATACGCCAGGCATTGGCCGAAAGCGACAATCGCATTAACGCCTTTCGCGAGGTCATGGAAAGTGCTGACCGGTATCTCGAGGAACAATATCGTGAAGATGCCGATATCGTGCCACTGGTGCGCGGTCGCGCCGCCTTCATCGACCGCCTGCTGCATCAGGCCTGGGAATGCTTCGACTGGCAATCGCCCGAGCATATCGCCCTGATTGCCGTGGGTGGCTATGGTCGCGGTGAACTGCACCCGCATTCGGACATCGACCTGCTGTTGCTCGGCAATACCCAGACCCTGCAGGCCAACGGGGGCACGCTCACTGCGTTTTTCACCCTGCTCTGGGACATCGGCCTGGATATCGGCCACAGTGTGCGCACCGTGGA
>PWQG01000378.1 GCA_003556835.1 Gammaproteobacteria bacterium | reverse complement strand
GAGGTGCCCGACAGGGCCGCTTACCTGCTGGCCTGGGATCCGATCGCCCAGCGTGAAGTATGGCGTGCACCGCATCCGGTTCCCACGGAAGCGGCCGGTGTGTTGGCCACGGATGGGGGATTGATTTTCCAGGGCAATGCCTCGGGTGAGTTTGTTGCTTATCGCGATAGCGATGGTGAAGCGCTATGGCGTGGCCTCACCCAGGCAGTGACTGTTGCCGCCCCGGTCACCTACAGCATCGATGGCGAACAATACGTGGCTCTGGTCACCGGCTCCCGGGCCTTGCCGGATGAGGGGCCCGGTGCTGTCGGCAGGACTTCGACTGAAGCGGCCAACAACTCACGTCTGCTGGTGTTCCGTCTGGGCGGAGATGCCGAATTGCCTGCCACCCTGCCGGATTCGTTCAGCACCGCGCAGCGCGAGCTGGATCCGCCGTTGAATGATGCGTCACATGAGGTCATTGCGCAGGGCGAGCAGGTCTATGCACAGCTTTGCAGTGTCTGTCATGGGCCGGCAGCGGTCAGTGAAAGCGGGGATACATTCCCGGATCTGCGCTACAGCAATTACCTGCACAGCCAGGACGACTGGGACGAAGTGGTTCTGGAAGGATCGCTGGCCTCGGCAGGCATGGTTTCCTTTGCTTCTTCCCTGCAGGCGGGAGACTCGGAAGCCATCCGTAATTTTGTCATTTCACGAGCACATGAAGCACTGGAGGCAGAATCGTCACAGTAGTGGGAGACGCGCATGTCACAGGTTTATTACAGCAGCTTCCGGTCACCTGTCGGGGAGCTGCTACTCGTTGGTGATGAAACCGGCCTGCAGCAGCTCCGTTTCGCCGGGGAATCGAGAACCATCGGGAAAGACTGGCTGCGCCGGCATGAATTGTTCCGCGATCTGCGGGAGCAACTGCGGGCCTATTTTGCTGGCGATTTGCAGCGTTTTTCCGTGCAATTGGCACCACAGGGCAGTGCTTTCCAGCAACAAGTCTGGGAAGCACTGTTGGGCATCCCTTATGGAGAAACGAGCAGTTATGCCAACCTGGCGGAGAAGATTGGCCGACCGGCGGCCGTGCGAGCCCTGGGCGGGGCCTGCGGCCGCAATCCCATACCCATCATCATTCCCTGTCATCGTGTGATCGGCAGCAGTGGCGGGCTCACCGGGTTTTCCGGCGGTATTGGCATCAAACAGCAACTGTTGACGCTCGAGCAGTTGCACCGGCCGTTCGAGTTGATCGCTCAGCCCGGCTGAATTGTGTCGCAGCTCTGGTCTTCGGGATCATAGAGGCAGGATCTATTACGACCGTCCCGCTTGGCACAATACAGGGCACGATCAGCCAGTTCCAGCCAATGATGGTGACCGGACAGGTCTTCATGGTATTCACAGATACCGAGGCTGACAGTGATGCGGACTGTTTCGCTGCCGCAATCGATACGTGCGTCCGCTATACGGCGACGCAAGCGTTCCGCGACGATGAGGGCTTTGTCAGCGGAGGTGTCGGGTAGGATGATGCCGAATTCCTCGCCGCCATACCGACCGATGATATCGGTCTGGCGGCCGCTGTCCTGAATGATTTCGGATATGTGGCGCAGCACTTCGTCGCCAGCCTGATGCCCCAGGCGGTCGTTCACCGGTTTGAAGTGATCGATATCGAACAGGATCAGTGAAGCCACTTTGCCACGCTGACAACGCAGTAATTCCTTGTGCAGGCACTCTTCCCAGTAGCCACGATTGTTAAGGCCGGTCAAGCGATCCGTACGGCTCAGGCAGGTCAGCCTTTTATTGGCCTGTTGCAGGGCCAGTTTGCTGGTGGCGATGTCAGTGACATCGTGAATCAGCAGGCAGACCCGCGACACGACCTTGTCGGCACGGGACAGCGGGATCATGGTGATGTTCTGGAACATAAGCTCTGACTTGCCGGTCAGCGGCTGCGAGCTGCGAAAACGGAACAGATGCGGCTGTTGCTTCCAGTCCGAGTATGCGCGGATCTGCAGGCGGAATACCGAATCGATCTTGTGTTTGAGCCAGGCTGCGGGCAATTCCGGGAACAGATCAAACAGATTGCAGCCACGCGCGCGATTGGTGTGGATGCCACTGTGATTTTCCATGAAGCTGTTCCACATATACACCTGGTACTCGCGATCCACGCTAAGAACGCCGACATCAACCGTCTGCAGCAACTGAAGCATCATGTGCAGGCTGTCGAAATCCTCTTGTGTGGCGTGGTGATCGATCATATTTCAACCAGCTGCGGTGGTAATGGTTTCATCCAGCATCATGGTCCGATCCTGAAGCACGGGTATCGAGTCCCCGGTGAACAGCAATACAAGATGACAGGCGGATTGATTGAGCAGGCTGTAGATGATTTCCACAGCCAATACGTCCCTTTCTCGGGCCTGCTCACCCAGCAGTTCTGCCAGGGGCTGCTGGCGGCCCAGCAGGGAAGGGGCTGTGTGGTTGAACTGCAGATCCAGCTGCTCGCTGATACCGATAAGACAGCTACCGGCGAGCAGACTGCATAGATCGATCAATTTGCCGACCGGAACATCGGTTGCTGATTCGGGATAACTGTCTGCTGGTTCGGTCTTTTCCAGATCGTCCTCGCTCATCAGTAACAGGGCCTCTCCGGCCACACCCAGGCTGCCAAAACCCTGTGAAACAGCGCTGAGGCGGGCGTGGGAGCTGCACTCCAATTTGACGGCCAGTTCCCCATACAGGCAGTCGTGAATGATTGGAACGGGCATGCCGATGAAGCTGTCCAGGGTCTGTCCCAGGCGTCCACCTGCCTGACCCATGGCAACATTGATGACTTCCCGAAAAGCTTCATGGAAGCTGATGTCTTGCGGAATCCCCGTATCGATATCGGATTTCGCAGGGATTGATGAAAGTCTGTCGATGAGGCCGAAGCGCTGCAGTGTTGTCAGCAGCTGTCCCGGATCGAGAGGTTTGCTGATGAAATCCAGGGCTCCTTTGCGAGTGACCTGCTGACGCACGGATGACTGAACATCACCAGAGACCACCAGCACGGAAGTCGGCAGATCTTCCTTGCGGATCACGTCAAGAACCTCCAGACCGCTCATGCCGGGCATGTTGAGATCCAGGAACAGGACATGACCCAGACCCTGGCGAATCATCTCCAGGGCTTGCTCACCAGTGCCGGCAAAACGCACATCGATATCCCAGCCTGACGGAAGGGCGCGCGCCATCTGTTTGCGGGCCAGTGCCGAGTCATCACAGATGAGTACCGGTATGCTCATAAACAGTTTCCAGCGGCTGGCGGGTCTGTGGTTAAGACTGGGTAAAAGGGCTTGCCTGATGGCAGCGGAGTCTAGCAGATTCTGAGGAATGATCCAGCGCGGGCTTTTCCGACATGACAATCGATCGGGCTGGCATTATGATGTGCAGTCGCGAACGCACGGTAACCGCAGACAGAACGGTAGTTGCAGGCATTATGCAAAGCAGTCAGCAGAACATCATCAATCATGTACATCAGTGGCTGGAGCGGGGCTCGCCGGTCTGGCTCTGTACCATTCTCAAGACCTGGGGATCATCGCCGCGACCGGAAGGGGCCATGATGGCCTGCACGCCGGATGGTGAGTTGGTCGGCTCCATTTCCGGGGGCTGCATCGAGGAAGACTTTCTCGAACAGTTACAGGATGGCAGTCTCCTGGCCCGTTACGAGGAGGAAGGCAGGCCATTTGTCATCCGCTACGGCGTGACGGCTGAGGAGCAGGCCCGGCTGCGCCTGCCCTGTGGTGGTCAGTTGCACGTTCTGCTTGAGCTGATCCAGCCATCAACCGCCACTCTGGAACTGTTCGCTGCACTCAAGGCAGCACTGGAGGCTCACAAACGGGTTACGCGTCGGGTGGATCTGGGCACTGGTGACATCGCATTCCTGGAAGAAGCCTCGGACACAGCAGTGCAGTGGGGTGATGAAGAGCTGCTGCACAGTCTCAGTCCACGCTACCGGCTGCTATTGCTGGGCGCCGGTGATGTGGCCCGCTATGTTGCTGAAATGGCCCACGCACTGGAATACGAAGTCACACTCTGCGATCCAAGGCCAGCCTATCTGGACAACTGGCATGTGGTCGGGGTCACGAAGACCTCGGAGTTGCCGGATGATGTGGTGCGGGAACAATTCAGTAACCCCTACAGTGGCATCATCGCCCTGGCGCATGATCCCCGGGTCGATGATATGGCACTGATGGAGGCGCTCCGGACCGATGCCTTCTATGTAGGCGCCATGGGTTCCGAAAGAACGTCGGCGAACCGTCGCCTGCGTTTGCCGGAACTGGGGCTGGACAGTGAGCAGATTGATCGACTCCGCGCACCGATCGGGTTCCCGATTGGCAGCAAGACGCCGGCGGAGATTGCCATCTCGATCATGGCGGAGGTGACAGCGGCACGCCATGACAAGACGCGCCACTGACACTGGCGGATTCTGGTGTCCGGATTCAGCGGACCGATTCAGGAAACTCTGTTGTGTAGTCGGCCATGGAGGCCTCGATCACTTTCGCCGCATGCTCAAAGCCGTAGGCGTCCCCGATGGAAACCTTGTTGGCCTTGCCCGGCACCATCTTGTAGGTCAGGAAGTAATGCGCGATGCGCTCGACGATGACCGATGGCAGTTCGCTGATGTCGTTCAGATCGCCGTACACACCATCCTGATCCAGTACGGCAATGATTTTGTCGTCCGCTTCCCCGCCATCGAGCATGGGGAGGCCACCGATGACCTTGGCGGTGGCCAGGATTTCGGTTTTGTTGATGGGCAATTCACTGATCAGGCAGATGTCGAGCGGGTCGCCATCACCACATTCGGCTTCGGGCATCAGGTCCCGGACGCGGTCACCGCAGTAGGTGCGCGGAACGAAGCCATACAGGGTGGGTTGTTGAGCTGAGGTGCGGAACGGGCGGTCTATACAGAGATAACCGGTTTCCTTGTCCACTTCGTATTTGACCAGGTCGGTGGGGCAGATCTCGATATAGGCATTGACCATGCGCGGAGTGTCCGTTCCCGCAGCCAGGCCATGCCAGGGATGCGGACGCCATTCGTGATACGTATTGCTCATGCGGGGAGGTTTCCTGTTGCTTGCGAGTGATGAACCTAGCGGACGCGTAGTCCGGAACGGCGCGCATTATAGCAATTCTGCCTTTCTTGTGTAGCGCCGGCTCAGGTTCCCCGGGATTTCCCGTTTTCCAGTAGTGACTCCAGCAGGGCAGAGGCTTGTAACAGTAGGTGATCCTGTCCCCAGTCGGCACTGAGCATCACGCCTATGGGCAGGCCGGCAGCCGTGGTGTACAGGGGCAGTGAGGCGCTGGGTTGTCCGGTACCATTGTACAGGGCCGTGAAGCCGCTGTAGGCAGAGAAACGGCTGGCATACTCGCGGATGTCGCCGTCCATGTCCAGCCAGCCGAGCTCTGCCGGTGGCTGCGACAGGACCGGAGACAGCACCAGGTCAAAGCGCTGATGGAAGGCATGCATTTGACGCTCGGCGGTCTTCAGTTGATCCATTGCCTCCAGGTAGTCAGTGGCCGGGGTTTTCAGGCCACGGGCTGCCATCCGTCGTGTTGCCTCTTCCAGTTCCGCCTGTTCCAGGGACTTATCGGTCTTTTCCAGTTCTGGCTGAATGATCTGGGCAGTGTGGGTGTTGATCAATGTCCCCATGGCCGCGCCGAGCTGTTCGTAATTGACCGGTGGAACCTGTTCCTCCACCACAAAGCCGGCACTCTCGCAGAGTGCCGCTGCATGGTCCAGCGCGGCAAGTACATCCGGGTGCAGGGAATGCCCGGCGGGATGCTGGCGCTGCAATGCGACGCGAAGGGTTCCTGGCGAACGGGAGTGGCTCTGGTAATAGGATTCCTGATAATCGGGCAGGGCGAACAAGGCAGGACGCTCAAGGCGCAGCAGATCCAGGAAAGCGGCACTGTCGCGGACGCTGCGGCTCAGTACATGCGAGACACTCATGCCACTCCAGGCAGAGCCCAGGTCATCATCCACCACGGAAAGACCCCGACTGGGTTTGAGGCCGAACAGGCCACAGCAGGCTGCGGGAATGCGAATGCTGCCCCCGCCGTCGCTACCATGCGCTGCCGGCACAATGCCTGCCGCCACGGCGGCGGCTGCACCACCACTGGAACCACCTGTGCTGTAGCCGGGCGACACGGGATTGTTGCAAGGACCGTAGAGTCTGGATTCGGTGGTGATGGTGAGACAGAGTTCGGGGATGTTGGTTTTGCCGAAAGGAACCAGTCCCGCTTCCCGGAAGCGCTGCACAATGGCACTGTCGCTGCCTGCGGTATCCCTGGCAAACAGGCGGCTGCCGCGGGTCCAGGGCCAGCCGTTCACCGGGCTCATTTCCTTGATCAGGAAGGGCACGCCCTGCAGCAGGCTGCCACTGGTATCGGGTTTCAGGGTGGCTGCCGTGGAGCGGGCTTCATCGTAGGCCTTGTGGACCAGGGCGTTGAGCTCCGGATTGACCTCTTCCGCTCGTTGGATGGCGCATTCCAACAGTTCGGAAGGGCTCACCTCTCCAGTCTGGATCAGTGATCCGAGTCCGATGGCATCGTGACGACGGTATTCGCTGGGTGACAACATGCTGGGCGTTTCCTTGGCTGATTACCCGTAGGGATCAGCCTACTGTATTTGATGGATGACGGGCAATATGCTCAATCGCTCGCCCGACATGGCGATTCCTCAGATGATATTGCGCGATCGCAGCTCGCTGATTTCCGCGCTGCTGAATCCGGCCTCGGCGAGCAGCTCCGGGTTGTGCTCACCGTTGCGCGGTGGTGCGGCAGGAGGCTGTTCTGCCCGAGATCGACTGAAGCGTGGCGCTGGAGCCGGTTGGGTACAGCCGTCCTGTGTATAGAAAGTAGCACGGGCGATATTGTGTGGATGAAGTGGCGCTTCTTCCAGATCGAGCACCGGAGCGAAGCACACATCACTGCCTTCCAGACGTTCGCACCACCAGTCACGATCTTTTGTGGCGAACAGTTTTTCCAGTCGCTCGGACAATCCGGGCCACAGTGCGGGATCCATCTGCCGGCTGAAGTCGGGGTCCTCTATGCCGCAGCGCTCCAGCAGTTCCCGGTAGAACTGCGGTTCTATGGCCCCGATGCAGATATGACGGCCATCGCGACATGCATAGCTGCGGTAGAAATGGGCGCCGCCATCGAGCATGTTTGCGCCCGGAGGCGCCGACCAGGCACCTGCCGCTTTCAATCCGTAGAACAGAGTCATGAGCAGGGCGGAGCCATCAATCATGGCCGCATCAACCACCTGACCCTGACCGGAGCGTCCCGCCTCAAGCAGTGCAGCCAGCATCCCGGTGGCCAGGAGCATGCCCCCGCCACCATAATCACCCACCAGGTTCAGAGGTGGTCGCGGCACGTCGTCCTCGGATCCCATGGCATGAAGAGCGCCACTGAGGGCGATATAATTGATGTCGTGACCGGCCGTGGGGGCAAGGGGACCTTCCTGTCCCCAGCCGGTCATCCGGCCATAGACCAATTGCGGTCGACGCTGCAGGCAGACATCCGGTCCCAGACCCAGTCGCTCCATGACGCCGGGTCGGAATCCTTCAATCAGTGCATCGGCCTGCTCCAGCAGGCGCAGCACAACGGCGGTTGCATCAGGCTGTTTCAGATCCAGGGACAGGGAACGGCGACCACGATTGACTGGATTGTCAGGGTGCAATGTGGGTGCCCCACGGCGATCGATACGGATTACATCCGCCCCCATGTCCGCCAGCATCATGCCGCAGAATGGTGCCGGCCCGATGCCCGCCATCTCGATGACCCGGAAACCGTTTAATGGTCCCATATCGCTGCGCTCCCTGTTATTGCTTTTGTGCGCTTTATCTTACATGCTTCGGACAGAAAGAAATAACAATAACAGAGGAATCACGGTATGGAGTTGCAGGGTAAAACAGCGTTTGTCACAGGGGCCGCATCGGGTCTGGGCCTGGCCGCCGCCCGCCGGCTGAGTGAGGAAGGGGCCAATGTATTGATGTTCGATCGTGACGAAGCACGGGTGCAGCAGGCAGCGGGCCTGCTAGGAGAGCGGGTGCTTTGGGCAGCCGGTGACGTCAGCGACGAGGAAGCCGTCAGTCGGGCGATTGAGCAGGCGGTGTCACGTTTCGGGGGGATTCACATCAATCTCAATTGTGCCGGCATCGGCAGCGCGGGCAAGACGGTGGGCCGGGACGGCCCGATGGCACTGGATGCTTTCAGTCGGGTAGTCCAGGTCAACCTGATTGGTACTTTCAATGTCCTGCGCCTCTGCGCCGAACAGATGTGCCGCAACGATGACGGGGAAGTTGATGGCGAGCGCGGTGTGATCATCAATGTGGCATCCATTGCGGCCTGGGATGGACAGATGGGGCAGGCGGCCTACAGTGCTTCCAAGGGGGGCATTGTTTCCATGACCCTGCCGATCGCAAGAGACCTGGCACGGCAGGGCGTGCGGGTGATGACAGTGGCACCCGGTATTTTCGAGACTCCCCTGATGAGTGGCCTGCCGGATGCGGTCAAGGAGGCTCTCACCTCGATCATAGAATTTCCGAACCGGATGGGTGTGCCGGAGGAGTTTGCCGACATGGCGATGCACATCATCCGCAATCGTTATCTGAACGGGGAAAGCATCCGTTTGGATGCCGCCATTCGTATGCCGGCCCGGTGAAGGAGGTATTCTGCAATGATTGAACCAGTGGAGCCGGCCTGGATGGACGGCGAGCTGCGCCTGCTCAAGGAAGCGGTTGCGCGTTTCTGTGAACGTGAATTTGCACCCCAGATGCCACGCTGGCTGGAACAGGGTCAGGTGGACGCCGATGCATGGCGACTCGCCGGGGAGGCAGGATTGCTCTGCGCCTCGATTCCGGAGCAGTATGGTGGTGGGGGGGGCGACTTCCGCCATGAAGTGGTCATTGAGGAAGAGCTGGGCCGGGCCGGGATCAGTGGTTTTGGCAATTCCGTGCACTCGGGTATTGTGGCCCACTATGTACTGCGCTATGGCACGGAGGAGCAGAAACAGCGCTGGTTGCCGCGCATGGCCAGTGGTGAACTGGTGTCCGCAATTGCCATGAGTGAGCCGGGCACTGGCTCGGACCTGCAGGCGATTGCCACGCGAGCCCAGCGCACAGGCAGTAATTATCGGCTCAGCGGTCAGAAAACCTTTCTCACCAACGGTCAACAGGCCGGCCTGATCTGTGTGGTGGCGCGAACGGATCCCGACGCGGGTTCGCGCGGCATCTCATTGTTGATGGTGGAGACCGGGGGCCTGGATGAAAACAGCGGATTCAGCCGTGGCCGCAATCTGGAAAAAATCGGCTGGAAAGCACAGGATACCTCGGAGGTATTCTTTGATGATTGCCTGGTGCCAGCAGCGGACCTGCTCGGAGAGCAGGAAGGCAATGGTTTCCGCCAATTGATGGAGCAATTGCCCCAGGAGCGCCTGATTATTGCCGTGGGTGCCTGCGTGGCCATGGAAATGGCGCTCAAACACACGCTGGAGTATGTCAAGCAGCGCAAGGCTTTTGGCCAGCGCATTATTGATTTCCAGAACACTCAATTCAGATTGGCGGAGCGCCAGACGGAAGCCTGCATTGCCCGGAGCTTTGTGGATGACTGTATCGTCCGTTTGCGTGAAGGGCAGCTTGATCAGACCACCGCAGCCATGGCCAAGTGGTGGACCACGCAGAAACAGTGTGAAATCGTGGATGAGTGCCTGCAGTTCTTCGGTGGCTACGGCTACATGATGGAATACCCGATTGCCCGGCTGTACCTCGATGCACGGATCCAGAAGATCTACGGCGGCAGTAACGAAATCATGAAACTGCTTATTGCCCGCGAACTGTGAGTGAACCGTTCCGCTTCAGCGGAACGGATCGGACTCTTCGTCGTCCATGGGCTTGAGGGATAGACCGTCCTCGTCGTCGTGTACCGCCGATGGATCCTTTTCGTCGGCCAACTGGATGCGCAACCGCAGATTATTGCGTGAATCGGCATTGCGCAGGGCTTCTTCGAGTGAGATCTCTCCGGCCCGATGCAATTCAAACAGGGCTGAATCGAAGGTTTTCATGCCCTGGTTTTCACCCCGCTCCATGGCCTCGCGGATGGTGTCGATCTTGCCGTTCTTGATGAGATCAGAAACCCGAGGGGTGCCGAGCAGGATCTCGAACGCTGCTGCCCGTTTGCCGTCCACACTCGGGATCAGTCGTTGAGAAACCATGGCCCGAAGGTTCAGTGAAAGATCCAGGAACAGTTGACGGTGGCGCTCTTCCGGGAAGAAGTTGATGATCCGGTCCAGCGCCTGGTTGGCATTGTTGGCGTGCAGTGTGGACAGGCAAAGGTGGCCGGTTTCCGCAAAGGCCAGGGCATGCTCCATGGTCTCGCGCGAACGGATTTCCCCGATCAGTATGACATCCGGCGCCTGTCGCAGGGTGTTCTGCAAGGCGGCTTCGTAACTGCGTGTGTCCATGCCCACTTCACGTTGGTTTACCAGGGACTTTTTGTGTGGATGGATAAATTCCACAGGGTCCTCGATGGTGATGATGTGGCCGTCGCTATTTTCATTTCGATAGTCGATCAGGGCGGCCAGTGACGTTGATTTACCCGAGCCGGTGGCACCCACAAACAGGATCAATCCACGCTTGAGCATGATCAGTTCGGTCAGGGTCTCCGGCAGACCCAGGTTCTGCCAGTGTGGCAGTTCCGTCTTGATGTGGCGTGCGACCAGAGCCACTTCGCCGCGTTGCCGGAAGATGTTGATACGGAAGCGTCCGATGTCCGGGTCGGCAAAGGCCAGGTTCATCTCTGGACTGTCCTCGAACTTCCGGATCTGCTCTTCGTCCATCAGCTGCCAGGCGATCTTGCGTATGGCAGCGCCGGGCAGTACCTGGGAACCGACGGGCTCCACCCGACCCATCACTTTCAGTGAGGGTGGGGCTCCATCGGTCAGGAAAAGGTCGGAGGCCTCTTTGTCCACCATCAAGCGTAGCAGATCCTTGAATCCCATGTGTGTTCTCCGGTCAGGGTTTCCGACAGTTCAGAAGCGGTCTTCAGTGTACCAGTGAATATCGGTGGCTGTATCGTGGACCCGGTCACAGACATCGAGCACAAGCGCAAACAGTGCCATGCGAATCAGTACGCCATTATCCGCCTGACGGAATATGGCCAGGCCGGGATTCTGGTTCAGGTCGTTGTCCAACTCATTGGCTTCGGCGCGAGAATCGCGGGGCAGTGGATGCATGATGACGGTATTGGGCTGGCAGTAACGCGTGTAAATGGCCTGGTTGAGCCGGAAACGACCCCGGTAGAGGTTGGCCTCTTCGCGGTTGCTGAATCGCTCTTCCTGGATACGGGTCAGGTAGACGATATCGTTGTCGGTCAGGCCGTTCTCCATATCATCGGTTTCCACCACTTCGTGGCCACGTTCGCGCAGCTCGTTGACAATGGTTTCCGGCATGCGCAGTTCGGCGGGTGAAATCAGCGTGAAACGGATGTCGTCGAACAGTTGTACCAGGCGGGACAGGGAGTGCACGGTACGACCATGACGCAGGTCACCAACCATGGCGATGTGCATGCCATCCACGCCGCGATCACGGCCCAGCAGCTCTTTCTCGATGGTGTACAGATCCAGCAGCGCCTGGCTGGGATGCTCGTTCTCGCCATCTCCCCCATTGATTACCGGTACCCGACTGGCGCGGGCGAAATCGGCCACCGAACCGGACTGGGGATGACGCATGACAATGATGTCGCTGTAGCCACTGAGTACCCGTGCGGTGTCGTAGAGTGATTCGCCTTTGGTCAGCGAAGAGGCACTGATGGAGGTGGTCTCGCGGACCTCGCCGCCCAGCATGTTGAAAGCACAGCCAAAACTGATGCGGGTGCGGGTGCTGGACTCGAAAAACATGTTGCCGAGTATGGCCCCGTCCAGCACTTTGGTCATGCGTTCGCGGTGTGCATACGGTGCCATCGAATCGGCCACCCGGAAGATGGTCTCGATGTCGTTCCGATCAAACTGGGTCACACTGAGGATATGAGCGCCGGGGAAATGCATGGGGGGATCCGTCCTCATTCTGCTGTAATCAATTGCGGCAATGGTACTACGTCGCGGGATGTGGATGAAATTGAAAAACTCACCATTTGGGTCTCTTGTTGGTCCCTGCGATCTGCATCGGAGTCATTTCCCGTTATGCTATAGTGCCCCGCAAGAATCACCGCAGCGCTGAGGAACGGGTTTTGGCTGAGAGCATATACTGGCATGACTATGAAGCTTTTGGCAGCGATCCGCGCCGGGATCGCGCTTCCCAGTTTGCTGGACTGCGCACGGACAGTGAGCTCAATGTCATCGGTAAGCCACTGATGCTGTATTGTCGGCCCGCGCCAGACATGCTGCCGCACCCCGAGGCTTGCCTGGTGACTGGCATCACGCCGCAGAAAGCACTGGCGCGGGGATTGCCGGAAGCCGAATTCATGGCCCGAATCCATCGCGAGTTGGCGGTACCGGGCACCTGCGTTGCCGGCTACAACAGCATCCGCTTCGATGATGAGTTGACACGACAGACCCTGTATCGCAATTTCTTTGATCCCTATGAACGGGAATGGAAGAACGGCAACAGTCGCTGGGACATCATCGACATGATGCGCCTCTGCCATGCCGTTCGCCCGCAAGGCATCGAGTGGCCGCAACGCAAGGACGGCGCCCCTTCCTTCCGTCTGGAAGACCTGACCGCCGCCAATGATATCGAACACAGCGGTGCTCATGATGCCCTGGCCGATGTGCGGGCCACCATCGCTTTGGCAGCGCTGGTGCGCAAACATCATCCGAAGCTGTATGCGCATGTTTTTGCATTGCGCCGTAAAGCGAGTGTGCAGGAACAGATTGACCTGCAGCGGCAGAAACCATTCCTGCACGTTTCCGCCATGTATGGCAGTGAAAAAGGTGCATTGGCGCCGGTGATGCCACTGGCTGCGCATCCGGTGGATCGCAATGGGATCATCGTCTGCGATCTGCGTCAGGATCCGACGGAATGGTTGTCACTGGATGCAGAAGGGATCCGGGCGCGGCTTTTTGTGCCGGCCAGCGAATTGCCCGAAGGCCAGTCGCGCATCCCCCTGAAAGTGCTGCATATAAACCGCTGTCCCGTGATAGCACCGATCAATGTGCTGGAGCCAGAACGGGCAGGGCGCTTTGCCATCGATATGGATCGCTGTCGTCGACACTGGGGGATCCTGTCCGGAAGGAAGGATCTTGCTGGCATACTGGCCGATGTCTTTCGGCCCCGGGAAGAGGCTGCGGAAATGCCAGGCGATCCCGATTTCATGCTCTACGGCGGCGGCTTCTTCAGTTCTGCTGACCGGGAGCGGATCCGGGCCGTGCGTGAAGCGTCGCCGGAGGCTTTGGTGGGGCGTGATTTTGAATTCGAGGACGCACGCTTGCCAGAGATGCTGTTCCGCTATCGGGCCAGAAACTGGCCGGAAACCCTGTTGGATACGGAACAGGAGCGCTGGCGGCGTTTCTGCTCCGAGCGGCTGGCACGTGCCCCGGGTGCACCGGGCGCCGGACCCGGTCTGCAGGAGTTTCGTGAAACCCTGTTACGCCTGGGCAGCGAGCGGGAGGACGAACAGTCCTTGCAATTGCTGCAACAACTAGAGCTCTGGGCCAATGAGTTGCTGGCGTTTGCGGGCAGCGGCTGAAAACGGCTAGAATTCCGAAGCCACCGGTCGCGAGGCCGATCCGATCACAAAAGGAGACTGCGGTACGTTTGAGTCATGGCCCCGACCGGCCCGGGCCTGATCGTGCGCAGTTACCTTTACAAGAGAGCCGACATGGATCCGTTCAGCGAAATCAGACCCTATCACGACGGGGAAATACGCCCGGTGCTCGATCGCCTGCTGGAAACCCCCGAGTTTCTGCGCAGCGTGGCGGCATTCCGTATGCGGGGCCTGTATCGCTTCTCGCCGGCGCTGGCCACCTGGGTCACGCGACATGGTTTACGTCGACAATTACGCGATGTGAATGATGTGCGCTCGATGCAGAACGTCATCGCCGGCTACATGGACCGGATGATCGAGCGGACCACGACCGGGCTGACCCATTCGGGCCTGGATCAACTGTCGCCGGACCGGGCCTATCTGTTCCTCAGCAATCATCGTGATATCGCGATGGATCCGGCTTTTGTCAATTACATGCTCTACCACGGTGGCTTTGATACGGTATATATCGCCATTGGTGACAATCTGCTGAAACGCCCCTTTGTCACCGATCTGATGCGCCTGAACAAGAGTTTCATTGTCAAGCGCAATCTGCGTGGCCGGGAACTGCTGCAATCCTCACTCAGCCTTTCGGAATATATCCATCACCTCATAACCCACCATTGCAATATCTGGATTGCCCAGCGCGAAGGTCGGGCCAAGAACGGCATCGATCGCACCGAGCCCGCCTTGCTGAAAATGCTGGGAATGGCCAAACGCAAGGCCGGCCTTGCCTCGGCGCTGCGTGAACTGCACCTGGTGCCGGTTTCCATCTCCTACGAATACGATCCCTGCGACCTGATGAAAGCGAAGGAGCTCGAGGAGATGGCCCGCACGGGGCGCTATGAGAAGGATGAAAACAGCGACATCAACAGTATTGTAACCGGAATGATCGGTTACAAGGGGCATGTGCACGTACATTTCGGGGCGGAACTCGACCCGGCATCTGATGCGGCGGATGAGATGGCGTCACAGATCGACAGGCAGATCATCCACGGTTACCGGCTGCAGGGGAGTAATTATCTGGCACTGGAAAAGCTGCGTGACCTGGCCCCGGAGCTGGTGCCGGCCATGGATGAGTCCCAGCTGGAGGTCGAGATCAGTGAGGAGTGCCGGCAACGGTTCGAAAAACGACTGGAATCGGTGCCGGAGCAGGTCCGTCCATGGTATCTGCAGATGTATGCGAATCCGGTGATCAGTCGTCATGCCCGTGGTAAGGAAGATCCGTTTGCGCCGCTTGCTGAATCGGAAGCGGATACCGATGGTGACGGCTCCGCTGTCTGATTCCGGTTTTATACAGGGCGGTCAGGAAACGGACTGACGTACTTTCCTGATCCGTTCCTGCAGGGTATTGCGGATGCTGTCCGGTAATGGTCCCAGGCAATCGAATTGCAGGGCCATGGTGTTGATCTGCTGGGCCCGTTCCCGATTGCTGCCGGCGTGATGGCCGAGCCCCTTCTGCAGGTGATTGAGCTGGCACTGCATACGTACCGCCTTGTCCTCGGCCGGTGAGTCGACGCCAGCCAGTATTTCCATCTCCACGCACAGCTCACGCGCCTGTTTTTCCACATCCTTTGCCAGTTTCTGCATGGCTTCGGGTGCCTGCCGATTGTCCAGCAGGCGACCGAAGCGCTTCTTCAGCAGGCTGGCAAGGTCCCGGTCATCTGGTTTATCCAGGGCATCCCATTCTGCCTGCAGCGAGTCGGTGTCGGGTATGTCAGTGCTGTTGCCAGCCAGCAGGTTTTCTTCGATGCGCTGGCAGAGCCGGGCGGGAGCGTCCACGGTGGCCTGCAATTGTAGTTGCTTGCGGTCGGGCATGGCCTTGCGGCGTTGATCATGGCGCTGGCCGAGCTGTTTCAGCCGGTCCAGCAGTTTGCGATGCTCCGGTGAGGGTCGACCGCGCTGCGCGGGCAGTGCCGCCTCCGTGGCCTTGCGCAATTCGTTGAAGCGCCGTCGCGCATCCAGAAACTGTTCATCGGGTAATTCCAGAAGCTGCTGTATTTCCTGCAAATGGTCACGGGCCGTTTTCAGCGCCGCTTTCTCTTCTTCGCGTGCCTCCTGTTGCACAGCATCGCGACGGCCGAACAGTTGGTCACAGGCGCCACGGAATTCTTCCCACAACTTGCGTTCCTGTTTGTGCGGTGCCGGACCGATCTGCTTCCATTGCTGTTGCAGTTGTTTGGCCTGGCTGATGGCCTGTTCCAGGGGTTCGGACTCGAGCAGCGCGCGAGCTTCCGTGACCAGCTTTTCCTTCTGCTGCGCGTGTTCTTCCAGCACTTCGTGACGTTGCTGCCGCAGTCGCTTTAGCACCTTGTTGAATTGTGCCTGCAGGTCGCGGATCCGGTTCTGCTGCACGGGTGCGAATTTCTTCCAGGCTTCCCGCGCTTCCTTTTCCAGTTTGTTGACCTCCGGGACATTGACCTCCTTGCCCTGGTTGTCCTCGATATAGGCTTCGAGCTGCTCGATGATGCGATTGCGTTCGATGAGGTTGTTGCGCATCACTTCCTTGCGTTCGCGGAAGTACTCCTTACAGGGCTCAAAGGCCTGACGTGCGGTCTCACTGAACTGTTTCCAGAGCGTGTCATTGTCGTCGGTATGTCCGAGCTTGCGCCATTGTTCCTGCATGGCGCGTATCTGTTTTGCCCGCTTGCCGGGATGCAGATCCGTTTCCAGCATTTTCTGCATGCCCTCGATGAGCTCTTTTTTCTTTTCGGTGTCGGCGAAGCGCTTCCAATCCAGCAGTTCGGTCACCCGGGCCTGCAGCGGCGCCAACTCCTGTTGCAGCCTGGCGGCGGCATCGTCACGGATGGCCTGCACGGCGTTGCGGCTGCGATCCCAGTGGCTCTGCACATCGCGGATGTTGCCGGCCTCCAGGGCCTGCTCGAGCTTGTGCATGTGCTCGGCCGCCTTCTGTTTCAACTGTTCCTGCCACTCGACATGGCGTTCGACCAGAGGCTGCAGTTCCTGCTGGAGTTGCTCGCGGACGGCTTCCGGGGCCTGTTGTACGCCGGCCTGCAGGGAGTCCAGCGTCTTGCTGTCCTTGGGCGAGATTCCCTGCAATTGCTCGCGGAATTTTTCCGGCTCGTGCGGTACAGACGCTGGCTGTGGTTCCGGTTCTGGCACCGCTTGTGGCTCGGGCTCCAGTTCCGGTTCTGGCACCGCTTGTGGTTCCGATACAGCCTTGTCTTCGGCATCGGCTTCGCTGTCAGGACGCTTCTGCGCATCGGCAGCGGGAGTTCCGGAATCTGTGTCCGTATTCGTTGCCAGGTCCGTTTTTGTACCCTCGTACGGACCCTTGTCCAGTTGCTCTGCAGGATCGTTTGCCGTCGCCTCAGCTTCTGTTGCTTTCGCCTCCTCAGCGGGTGCGGCTGGAGGTTCCGCTGCTGCCGGTTCTGGCACAGATTCGGATTTCTGTTCCCCTTCCGCCGACCCGGGTATCACGGCGTGTTCTTCTTTGCTGGAGGGATGGGGCTCGGTGCTATCCGGTTTTTCGGGATTGGCGCTCATGCTGCAACGTTCTCTTCGCGATCAGACAAAAAACTCATGATAGCAGACAGCTGCTATAATCACAGTATGCTCAGTGACGACGTAAAAAAGGAAATACAGACCGCCTACCGGGAGATCCTGGCGCGTAAGTCACTGAGGCCTCGCTCCGGGCAGCGTCAGATGATTGCCGAGATTGCCCGCAGCATGGCGCAGATTCCCGAGACCGGGACCGAAGCCCCGGACGAGGAGGCGGACACGGACGCCGTGTCCGAGGATCCCGGTCCCGTCTGTGTCATCGAGGCTGGCACCGGAACCGGCAAGACCCTCGCGTATATCCTGGGCGCATTACCTGTGGCACGTGCCCGTGGTAAAAAGGTCGTTCTGGCCACCGCCACGGTGGCACTGCAGGAGCAGATCATCCACCGGGACCTGCCCGACCTCTGTGCCCACAGCGGATTGGAGTTTTCCTATACCCTGGCCAAAGGGCGGGGGCGCTACCTGTGCCTGTCGCGTCTCGATCAATTACTTCAGGACAATGACAGCCGCCAGGCGCTGGAAGAACTGTTCGGGGACCTGCTCGACGAACCGGATCCGGGTGCCAATCGCCCTTTGTATGAAGAAATGCTGGATCGCATCAGTCGTGGCGAGTGGGCGGGAGATCGTGATGACTGGGAGGGAATCATCAGCGACGCCGACTGGAAGCCGCTGACGGTGGAAGCAGGGCAGTGTGCCGGGCAGAAGTGCAGCAACTTCAGTCGTTGTTTCTTTTACCGTGCCCGGGAGGAAGTCCAGAAGGTTGATTGTGTGGTGGCCAATCATGATCTGGTGCTGGTCGATCTTGCCCTGGGGGGTGGTGCGATCCTGCCGGCACCTGAAGACAGCATCTATATTTTTGATGAAGCGCACCATCTGCCGATCAAGAGTAATAATCACTTTGCCTGCCTCGGCCGATTGCAAGGCAGTCGTCAGTGGCTGGAGCAATGCAGCAAGACCCTGGACCGGCTCGCAGCGGATCGTCAGTTGCCTTCCCTGACTCGTGTGCGTCCCTTGTGTACTCCGGCAAGCGATGCCCTCAGGGCCGCGGGCGAGCAGCTCGGTCTGGTGCGTCCCCTGCTCGAGGAGCTGTTGACGGAAGCGGAGACCGATGCCATGGATGGGACCCGGCACAGTTTTGCCCTGGGCGTTGTTCCGGAGGCGATCCGCGAGCTTGCGGCAGAACTGGCGAAGCGTTTTTCGCGCCTGCATACCCAGGTTTCTGATATTGCCAGTGTGCTGAAGAAAGACATGGAGGAAGCCGATTCCCTTTCCGGCAGGCAGCGGGCCGAGCATTGGTTCCCACTGCTTGGCGGCATGGCCAGCCGGGCCGAGGAGTCGCAGAAACTCTGGTCCGGCTTCGCCCGCAGGGATCCGCCGGGGCAGGCTCCCTGGGCACGCTGGTTGGGCCTGGTCGAGCAGGGGGAGACGTCGGACATCCAGCTGGCCTGCAGCCCGGTGCTGGCGGCTGATACGTTGCGTGAACATCTGTGGCAACGCTGCGCCGGCGCCGTGCTCACCTCGGCAACCCTGTCCGCCCTGGGCCGCTTCGATGTGCTGGCCATGCGTTCGGGCCTGCCGGAACACACGGTGTACCATCGTATTGCCAGCCCCTTTGACTACACGGCAGCGGCACGTTTTGTGGTGCCGCGCATGGGTTGTGAGCCTGGCGATAATGAGGCGCATACCCGCGCGATTATTCGCTTGTTACCCCGGGTTATCGACCGCTCCGAGGCGAGCCTGATGCTGTTCAGTTCGCGGCGCCAGATGCAGGAAGTGTTGGACGGTATGGATCGTGAATGGACGCAGATCATTCTCTGTCAGGATGACTACCAAAAAAGCCAGCTGCTGCGTTTTCACCAGGAACGGGTGGACCGGGGCGAGCCGAGTGTGATCTTCGGTCTGGCGAGCTTTGCCGAGGGGGTGGATCTGCCGGGTCGGTATTGTCAGCATGTGCTGATTGCCAAATTGCCGTTTGCGGTGCCCAATGATCCGATCGAGGCAACCCTGGCGGACTGGCTGGAGCAACAGGGGCACAATCCCTTCATGACCCTGTCGGTACCGGAAGCGGCGCTGAGGCTGGTACAG
>PWQG01000340.1 GCA_003556835.1 Gammaproteobacteria bacterium | reverse complement strand
TCCGCCGGCGCTGGAGGCGGCCTATGTGGCGGTGGCGCCTGACAGCCTGTTCACCCGGTCGCGCTTCGTCAACGGGGTCTTCAAGGAAAGCCATTCCGGAGGCTGGCTGCGTGGCCAGGGTGTGAGCGAGGAAGACATTGCTGAATACCGCACCCGCGCTGTGCTCGATCAGCGCTGGATCGACACGGATTTCCTGTTCCACCGCGACAATGTGCGGATTCCCATCTACAACGTTGGTGGCTGGCATGATATCTACGCCGCCGGCACGGTGGAAAATTTCGTGTACTTGCAGAATGAGGGGCATCCCGATGCGCGTGGCCGGCAGAAGCTGTTCATGGGCGCCTTCGGCCATGGCACCCTGCAAGGGGATCTGGAATATCCCGACTCCGGCCTGATCAGTGGCAGCCTGGACGAACAACTACGCTGGTGGGATTACTGGCTCAAAGACATCGACAACGGCATCATGGACGAGCCGCCGGTCAGTTATTACATGATGGCGTCGGCCCGCAAGGGTGCGGTGTCAGAGAAGAACCGTCTGATCCATGCCGATGGCTGGCCCCCGGCCCACGAGAGCAGACTTTTCTACCTGCAAGACGGCGGCGGAATTGACACACAGCCCCCGGCCGCTGCGGAGACCTCCATCACCTATCGCTTTGATCCGGAAAACCCGGTGCCCACCGTGGGCGGACAGAACCTGGGGGCAGACGTGGGGCCCCGTGATCAGCGCGAGATTGGCGAACGACAGGACTACCTGCGCTTTGAAACCGAGCTGCTGGAAGAAGATGTGGTCATTGCCGGACCGGTGGAGATGGAGCTGTATGTCTCGACCGACGTGCTGGATACCGATTTCGTGGTCAAGCTGGTCGACATCTATCCGGATGGATATGAGGCATTGATCCTCGACTATCCGATCCGGGCGCGTTTCCGCAATGGCTCGCGACCGGAAGATGTGGAGATGATGACACCCGGCGCGGTAGAGAAGCTGGTGATCGACATGTGGGCTACTGCCCAGACTTTCGAGAAAGGACACCGGATCGGAGTGCATGTCACGTCCAGCAACTATCCCCGTTTTGCCGTCAATCCCAACAATGGGGCGGCCCTGGATGATACGGATACAGCACCGGAAGTGGCGCAGAGCACCATCTACCTGGATGCTGAGCGCCCTTCAGCCATCCGACTGCCGGTGCTGGCGAACTGAGGGATGTCGGTATTCACCACTCTTGCGGAAGCTGAAATACGAGCGTTCCTGGCCGGTTTTCCGGTTGGTGCACTGCAATCCTGGCAGGGCATCAGCGCGGGTAGCGAGAACAGCAATTTTTTCCTGCATTGTGACAGTGGGGATTATGTACTGACCCTGGTCGAGCGTGGGCCGACCGGGAAGTTGTCGTTTCTCGTGGAGCTGCTGCAGTGTCTGCATGAGGCGAACCTGCCGGTGCCTTATGCAATCGAGGACCGGCAGGGCCGGGCTCTGCACAGCCTGCGTGGTCGACCGGTCCTGTTGCAACCCAGGTTGCCCGGACACCATGTTGAACAGCCTTCGGCTGTGCATTGTGCAGAGGTCGGGCGGCATCTGGCTCGGCTGCATGAGGCCGCGTCTGGCATGGTGCAGGCTCCCGGCAGTGATCGGGGACCTGACTGGGTGCTCGATACGTCGCGGCTGATGCTGAATAGCAGCTGGCGTGTTGAGGCTCCCTGGCTGGCACCGGTGTTGGACGCATTGGAGAGTCTCCGTCAGCAGGATCTGCCTGCCAGTGTCATTCATGGCGATCTGTTCCGGGACAACGTGCTTTTCGTCGGAGGTCGACTGAGCGGGCTGATCGACTTCCATAACGCGGCCCGCGGCTGGGATCTGCTGGATCTGGCGATCTGCGCCAATGACTGGTGCCTGAGTCCCGGTGATGCTTCACAACATGATGTCATCCGCCTGGAGGCGCTGCTCGATGCCTATCAGGAGCGGCGTGAACTGACGGTGACCGAGCGGCGTTGCTGGCCCCTGATGCTGCAGCTGGCTGCATTGCGTTTCTGGTTGTCCCGGCAACTGGCCAGTGATGCGCCCCAGGAGGGCGGTGAGGTTTTGATCAAGGACCCGGGGGAATTCAGGCGGCTGCTGCGGCAGCTTGCTCGTGACCGAAATCAGGCCTTTCGTGACGTACTGTGACCCTGACTTGCGCGAGATCATCCTGCGAGGCACAGTTGCATGTTATATATAACGTAATTCGGTATCGGAATTTTCCGGATACCCAATCCGAGCCTGAAGGAGACGGATCATGTCATCAGAACACGCAGAAGTACTCATAGTGGGAGCCGGTGCCGGCGGCATTTCCGTGGCATCAAGCCTGCTGAAGCGCAAACCCTCATTGAAGATTGCACTCATTGACAAGGCGGAGTCGCATTATTACCAGCCGGGCTGGACCATGGTGGGTGCGGGTGTGTTCAAGCCCGAATCGACCCGGCGCGATATGTCTTCCCTGATCCCATCGGGTGTGCAGCACATCAAGGCCTTTGTCACCGAGTTCGAGCCGGACAAGAACAGTGTGACTCTGGACGATGGCCGCACGATAAGCTATGACCGCCTGGTGGTGGCTCCCGGCTTGAAGTTGAACTGGGCCGGCGTGGAAGGCCTGGAAGAAACCCTGGGTAAAAACGGGGTGACCTCGAATTACCGGTTTGACCTGGCTCCCTATACCTGGGAGCTGGTGCAGAAACTGGAGTCGGGCAAGGCTCTGTTCACCCAGCCACCGATGCCGATCAAGTGTGCGGGTGCTCCGCAGAAGGCACTGTACCTGTCGGCCGATCACTGGTATCGAAACGGCCGCATCAAGAACATTGACATCGCTTTCTACAATGCAGGTGCGGTCCTGTTCGGGGTGAAGGACTACGTGCCGGCACTGATGGAATACATTGAGCGATATGAGACCGAGCTCAAGTTCCAGCACAATCTGGTCAGGATTGACGGAGACAAGAAAACGGCCTGGTTCGAGAAGACCGATGACGAAGGCAACAAGGAAACCGTGGAAGCGGAGTTCGACATGATCCATGTCTGTCCGCCCCAGCAGGCGCCGGATTTCATCCGCAACAGTCCGCTGGCCGGTGAGGGCGGCTGGGTCGATGTGGACCAGAACTCCCTGCAGCACAAGAAGTTCGATAACATCTGGTCGGTGGGTGATGTCATGAACGCGCCCAATGCCAAGACGGCCGCAGCGGCGCGCAAACAGGCACCGGTAGTGGCCCACAATATAGCGGCCGATATCGATGGCCATTCCCGGATCGCACACTACGATGGTTATGGTTCCTGCCCGCTCACGGTGGAGCGGGGCAAAATTGTGCTCGCCGAGTTCGGTTATGGCGGCAAGCTGTTGCCGACCTTCCCGGAGTGGGTGATCAAGGGCACGCGTCCTTCGAAAGCAGCCTGGGTACTCAAGAAGGATATCCTGCCCGGCGTCTATTGGAATGGCATGCTCAAGGGCAGGGAGTGGATGGTCAGGCCCATTCCCGCCAACTGAAGCCTGGCTGAGGGGACAGGGAAGTGAGCGCAACCGGACTGTTTGTCTTCATCGGTGGTATCGGGCTGTTCCTGCTCGGTATGCGGCTGATGACCGATGGCCTGAAAGTTGCTGCCGGGGACGGTTTGCGTCGGATCCTGACCAGTGCCACGCGCAGCCGCGTGCGTGGCCTGGCGTCCGGTGTGCTCATCACCACGCTGGTGCAATCCTCCAGTGCTGTCATCTTTGCCACCATCGGCTTTGTCAACGCTGGCCTGCTGACGCTGTACCAGGCTATCGGTGTTATCTACGGCAGCAACCTGGGCACGACGCTTACCTCGTGGATCGTGGCCCTGCTGGGTTTCAACGTGAATCTGCAGGCCTTTGCCATGCCGGCCATCGGCCTGGGTATGACGGTCTGGGTGCTGTTCGGGCGCGGGCACCGGGCTGCACTGGGGCAGGCACTGGCGGGATTGGGTCTGTTCTTTCTTGGCATTGATGTGTTGCGGGAAGGTTTTGCCGGCGCGGGGGACGCCATTCAGCTGGAGGCGTTGACCGGATACGGCTTGTGGAGCTCATTGCTTTTTGTGCTCATCGGAGCGACCCTGACCCTGCTCATGCAATCTTCCAGTGCTGCCCTGGCGGTAACGCTTACTGCCGCCGCCGGTGGTCTGATTCCCTTGCCGGCCGCGGCAGCCACGGTGATCGGTGCCAATGTTGGCACCACTTCCACGGCCGCCTTCGCTGTGCTTGGTGCCACGGCAGCCGCCAAACGGGCAGCCAGTGCCCATGTGGCCTTCAACGTGATCACTGCACTGGTGGCCATCAGCCTGTTGCCGATGCTGCTCTGGGTCGTGGCAGAAATCGCCGTCCGGGTTGCTGTGTCCGGACAGATTGCGGTTCAGTTGGCGATCTTCCACACCATGACCAAGTTGCTTGGCATTGTGGTGATGTGGCCGCTGACCGGTTGGCTGGTGAAGCAGCTGGAAGCCCGTTTCCGATCACGCGAAGAAGATGAAAGCAGGCCACGCCATCTTGATCACAATCTGCGGGATACGCCTTCCCTGGCTCTGGATGCCATGCGAATGGAGCTGCAGCGGCTCAATCACTTCAGCGTGGATCTGGCCCGAGCTTCACTGAGCGCCGGTCCGGAGAGTCTGACGAAGATGGAAAGCGGGCACAGGACGGTGGAGAGCCTGGCCATCGCCATCGGTGAGTTTGCCGGTGCCGTGCATCATGATGAGCAAAGTGATCATCTGGGCAACTCTCTGCCGGATGGGCTGCGGGCCAGTCAGTATCTGGTGGATGCAGTGGAGCATTCGGTAGAGCTGACGCGCCTGCACGCGCGGGTTGAGCTGCAGGATGAAGAGCTGGTGGCGGAGCGGTCGAGGTTGTTTGCGGAGGCTGAGCAGCTATTTTCGGCCGCGCTGATCAGTGATGAGCAGGATTCCGTGGCGGCGTTGAAATCCCTCGCTGAACTTCAGTCCCGATTTGAAACCGGCTATCAGGCACTGAAATCGCGCCTGTTGCGAGCTGGCACAACGGCCCGCCTGCCGGTGCGACGAATGACCCTGGTGCTGGAGCAGCTCAGTGCCCTGCACCGTATGGCGGACCAATTGTGCAAGGCGGCGCGGCGCCTGCATGGCTTGAAACCGGTGCAGGAGCCGGTCGCCGCTCTGGGAAGTGACGCAGCGGCGGGCTGAGCCGGATTCCGCTCAGCCGCTTTCCGAAGCCAGTTGCTGTTCTCTCTTCTCCGCGGCTGTCTGCGGCACATCATGGCCCTGTTCCCGGGCCATGCGTGTCTGGGTGCGGCCCAACCACAATCCCAGCGCCGCCCAGGCCACGGCCAGTGGCACCACCACGGCG
>PWQG01000177.1 GCA_003556835.1 Gammaproteobacteria bacterium | reverse complement strand
CCCTGCACCGTCATCTGGATCTGGCTGCTTTCAATGGTCCGACCCAACGCCGCATAGAAAAGATACGTGTCCCCTCCCCCGCGTGCCGGCGGCCCGCCGCGACCGTCAAAGAAAATCACCTCGACGCCCTCTTCACGAGACACCGCCGTGACATCTTCCTTGGCCTGGTAAATGGCCCAGTTCGCCATCAGGTAGCCACCATCCTTGGTCACGTCGGAAAACCCGAGCATCACGGTCTGACGATCACCACGCTGCTGCAGATGCTGGCGATAGGCCGGCTCGGCAAACAGCTCCCGCATGGAATCCCCGGCATGCTCCAGGTCATCAATGGTTTCGAACAGCGGCACAATATCCACGCTCAGTGCTTCATCACCCCAGCCGCAGAGTCGGAACAGGGCAATGACCCGTGCCACATCCAGCGGACCCCGGCAGTTGCTGATGATGTAACGGTGACAGCCGCGCTCGCCATTGCGCCGCTGAATGTCACGAATGACCAGGGTTGATTCGGCCGTATCCCGGATCAGGGTGTCTTCCAGTTGATTGACATCCACGCTGCCTCGGCACTGGAGCAGATGCCGAATCTGATCGGCCTCGTCAAGAGATTCAAAACCATTCGGTACAACATCCGGCTGCAAAGCCAATACCGCATCCAGGGTGCGCCGGATCACCCGGCTGTCCTGGCGGATATCCAGACTGGCGAAATGGAAACCGAACAGCTGCAACTTGCGTCGGAACGAGAGCAACTCGTCCAGGTAAAGGGACTGGTAGCGCTCCCGTAATTCATGTTCGATTTCGTCGAGCAGGCGGATCAGATCGGCATGGTGCAGGCTGGACCGGGTTTCATCGGCGTGAACCTCGCGTTGCAGTGTCTTGTCCAGGGTATCGAGTTTCTCGTACAGGCCCCGGAAACTGAGGCGGCGCTTCAGGCTGCGGATATCTTCGTGATAACAATTCAGGATACTGCTGCGCAGACGCTCGGCCACGCGCCGGGTGGTGTCGATGGTCACATAAGGATTACCATCACGGTCGCCACCCGGCCAGAAACCGATCGTGATCAATTCCCGGTTGCGGGCCACCGATTCAGGATGACTTTTCGCCAGGCGATCAACCAGCTCGCCGGCTGCCGAATAGAACACATTGGACAGGTACCAGGACAGCAGGGCCGCCTCATCATAGGGGCTGGGCTTCTCCTTGCGGAAAAACGGCGTATTGCCCAGCTGCTGCAGCAGATCGCGGATCTCGGCACTGCGGCCCTCGGTGATGGCCCGGGTGAGGTCGGAAATGATCGCCAGCACCTGGCCGGGATAGAACTGGGTCGGATGCGCGGTCAGCACCGTGCGCACACCGAAATGCTCGAGCATACCAGCCAGCGCCTTCTGCCGGCTCTGATCATGGGCGGCCCGCTCCAGCAGCTGTGACAGGGCGCCGCCCTTGCCTTCCTGACTGTCCAGGCGATGTATCCGGCCATAGGCGGCATCCTCCAGGGCATCAATCAAGACCACCTGGCGCTCGACATACTGGATGATGCGGAACAGGAAGTCGATCCGGGCCGCCTCATCACCTTCGGGCCGATGCGTTTCGAAGAAGTCCTCGATGATTTCATCCGGTGCCAGCCCCGCGTCCAGTCCCTGCTGACAGGCCCGGCTCAGGAGCGGGAGCAGATGCCCGGTCTGCTGAATACCATCCAGGGGCAGGGTCAGGAAAAGACTGTTGTAGAGCTGGAAATTGAGCTCCACCGATTCTTCAAATTCTCGACTTACTGTTTCACTCATAAGATTTTTTCACCAGACTTCTGTCATTTGCCGGATAGGAAAACAGCATTAGCACAAAGGCCAGTGCCACATAAAGCGCCGACCACGAAAACAGGGTGGTCACACTGCTGCCAAAATCGATGAAATAACCGAACAGAACCGGCGAAATGGAGGTGGCCATGACCATGATGGCCATGTTCATCGCACGAATGGAGCCGAGATTACGCGTGCCGTAGATTTCCGGCCACATGGAGCCGGTGACCGGGGGGCTGCCGCCGGCAGCAACACCCAGTAATGCCATCATGACCGGCGCACTCCACCACCCGGGCATATAAGCCACCACCAGCAGGGCCGCCAGCATGGGCACCTGCAGCAGTGGCAACAGCCTGGTGGCCCGAAAGCGATCCACAAGGGCGCCGCTAGCCAGGCTGCTGAGCCAGTGCACCAGCCCATACAGGACAAAGCTGCCGGCCAGCCAGCCCATGGTCCAGCCCTTGGCTTCCACCAGAAAGTTCTGATGGATGAATATCCCGGTGATCATGAAGGGGCTCGCCATCAGGGCCGGCAGCGCAAGCCAGAAACGGTAGTCGCGCAGCACATCCCGCCGCCCGGGATGCCGCTGCAGATCATCTGCATGGTCAGCCGAGCCTGAACGCTGCCGCGAAGCGCCAACCTCGGCGCCTCCGGAAGGCAGACCCAGACGCAGCAACCACAGCGCAAGCGGCAGGAACAAAAGCAACACCGATGCGGCCACCACAAGAAACGTCGCCTGCCATCCAAGCCAGGCGATCAGGGCCACAGCAATGAGGGGCAGGACGATTTCGCCTGCGGGCACTCCGGTCATCGCCACACTCAGGGCCTTGCCCCGATTGTTGCTGAAGAAGCGCGCCATGGTGGTGATGCCGGTGTGTGGCAACAGGGCCTGCCCGAACAGGCGCAGCAGGAAGAAACCCAATAGCAGGCTCAACAGTCCCCGGGCCTGTGACAGCACCAGGGCCGCCAGAAACAGTCCGACAGAGACAGCCAGGACGTAACGCCGCAAGGCCACCCGATCGATCAGGCCACCCAGCCACACAACCGCAACGGCGGACAATAGTGTGGCAGAAGAGTAGGCGGCGCCGTAGGTACCCGCCGACATACCCAGCGAGCGCTGGATATCCGCACCAAACCAGGCAACAAAGAAAGACTGGCCGAAATTGCCCCAGAACACGGCCAGGAATCCGAAGCCCAGCAAGGCCGCATGCTGACGGATGAACCGCAGGTACTGACTCATGCCCGGATATCCCACCTGAGCCTGCTTGCGCGTTGACTGCCCCTGCGCTGCCTCATCGCAGCAGCTCGTCAAGGGTCAGCCGGTAGCTGGGCACGAAGGTCTCCAGAAAATATCCCACGGCTGGCAGATCCAGTTGTTCCAGTCGGTGCTTGACATCATGCCGGGCCTGCGAGAACTCCTGGTTACCAGCCTGTACTTCGGCTTCACACTTCAAAAAAGCCGCAATCGTGTCCGCTGCCTTGATCAGCCGCATCTGCGTCTCCGGCAACTCATCCTCGATCAGCATGGAGCGGAAATCGTCCTGCAGTTCATCGGGCAGCAGGGCCAGCAACTCGCGGTCTGCCTGATGTTCGATCGACTTGTAGGCGCGGGTGATCTCGGGCGAGTGGTATTTGATCGGCGAGGGCATGTCACCGGTGATGACCTCATTGCAATCATGATACAGGGCGGCCACCACCACGGCGTTGACATCAATATCCTCATGAAACACACGCTTGCTGATCACAGCCAGGCCATGGGCAATGGTCGCCACTTCCCAGCTGTGCTCCATGACGTTCTCGTGGATCACATTGCGCTTCAGTCCCCAGCGCTGCAACCAGCGCAGCTTGCTGATGTACGCGTAGAAATGACTTCTGGCTGCTGTCATGCGGTTCTCCACAAATGCCGATGCCCGGCCCCGGACAACAAATAAATCCGGACATTTTCGGCCGGTCTCGATATCGAGTCAACCTGACAGGACTTGTGGGCTTTCAATCCGGCAAAACGAAGTGGTATAAGAGAAACGACGGGACTGCTACAAAAGGATACGCTGTCGACGTGGAAAAAAATGACAAACCACTCGCTAAGGACGATTCCGGTCGCTGGTATGCACTGGTCTGCCTGGCGATGGCCGGGGTGTTTATTGCTGAACTGATGACCCCTCTCGGCTTTGCCCACGGCACCGTCTATATTCCCATCGTGCTGTTATCGGCCCTGACCCGGGACCGCAGATTTCTGCTTGCCACCACGATGGCCGCCTGCTTTTTGACCCTCCTGGGGATTGTCATCTCCCCGACCATTGACCTACCGTCCCCGATTTACCTGGCCAACCGCCTGTTTTCCATCATCGGCATTCTCGTCACTGCCACCGTCGCCCTTTTTGCCCTACGCGCGTTCAACGAGGGGGGCTATATCCGCAAGCAGCTGACGGATTCACTGGACGACCTGCAACAGAAACAGTTTCTGCTCAATATGGCGGGACAGGTCGGTCATATTGGGGGCTGGATGGCACGCATTCCCCGGCAGGCGGGCGAATCCATCGAGCTCACCTGGTCGGACGAAGTCTGCCGTATTCACGCGGTTCCGCCGGGTTTCAAGCCAACGGTGGAAGAAGCGATCGGTTTCTACGCGCCCGAATTCCAGCACACCGTCGAGGAAGCATTTCAATCCTGCCTCGAGCAAGGACGCCCCTTCGATCTTGAGCTGCAGATCATCAATATGGCAGGAGAGAAGATCTGGGTACGCGCAATCGCCCGCCCGGTCACCGATACCGACGGTCGGGTGCGAGAGGTGCATGGTGCCCTGCAGGATCTCAGCCAGGAAAAACAGCGGGAACTGGTGTTGCAGGAAAGCCGGCAACGCTTCCATCAACTTGCCGATGCCATGCCCCTGTTTGTATTCACCGCCACTGCAAAGGGACATCTTGACTACGTAAACCGTAGCGTCAACGAATACACCGGTGAGGACGACGAAACCCTGCTTACCGGACAGAGCTGGCTGAAATTCCTGCATCCATCCGATCGCCGCCTGTTCCTCGAGCGTTGGCAGCGGGCCGTGGATGAATCCCGCGAAATGGAGCTCGAATTCCGCTTCCGGGATCATCAGGGCCACTATCGTTGGCATCTCGGGCGGGCGACTCCGATCCGGGACCACCAGGGCAAAGTGGCGCACTGGTATGGCACAGCCATCGACATCCACGACCTGAAACAGATGGAAGAAACCACCCGGCACAGCGAGGAGCGCTTCAGATATATCTCCATGGCCACCACGGACGCGGTCTGGGACTGGGATATTGTCACTGGAACCCTGTGGTGGAACGACCAATATTACAAGCTGTTCGGTTTTGACAAGCAGAAGGAAAGCGCCAACCCCGAAGTCTGGTCCGCGCATGTGCACCCGGAAGACCGCGAAGAAGTGGTCCGGAGTATGCGCGCCGCCCCCCGGGGCAAGGAGAATGAATGGCGCCGCCAATACCGCTTTATACGCAAAGACGGCAGCGTGGCTCACGTCGATGACCGGGGTTACCTGATCCGCGATGAAAATGGCAAAGGTATCCGCATGGTCGGAGGCATGTCCGACATCACGGAAGAGAGGTCGCTGCAGCAACGCCTCCAGCAATCAGACCGCTTGCGTGCAGTCGGTGAACTGACCGGCGGCGTTGCCCATGATTTCAACAATCTGCTGGCCGTCATCATGGGCAACACCGAATTGCTGGCAGAGCAACTGACCGACGCGCCACAACTGCAACAGCTGGTGCAGACCACACATGAGGCCGCGGAAAAAGGTTCAAAACTGACCGGCCGACTGCTGGCATTCGCCCGCCGCCAGGCATTGGAGCCACGCAGCCTCGATCTGCGTGTGCTGCTCGATGGCATGGAATCCCTGCTGCGACGGACTTTACCCGCCAATATCGATATCGAGATGGTACACGCAGCAGGGCTCTGGCCCACCCTGGCTGACCCGGCACAACTCGAAAACGCCATCGTCAACCTTTGTGTGAATTCACGCGATGCCATGCCCGAGGGCGGCAAGGTGACCTTCGAGACCCGCAACACCTGGATTGACCAGGACTACAGCGACCGTCACGAGGATGTACAGCCCGGACAATACGTGATGCTGGCCATATCGGATACGGGCTCGGGTATCGAAGAGAGCATCCTGCCGCATGTATTCGACCCTTTCTTCACCACCAAGGACAAGAGCAGGGGCACCGGGCTGGGCCTGAGCATGGTGTACGGCTTCGTCAAGCAGAGTGGCGGACACATCAAGCTCTACAGTGAGCCATCAGCGGGCACCACGGCCCGACTGTACCTGCCCAAGGCGGGACAGGAAGCCGACGCCAGGCCTGCTGATGAGCAGACTGGCTCGCTGAAAGGCGGGGACGAAAACCTGCTGGTGGTGGAAGATGACCGATCCGTGCGTCAGACAGTCTGTCAGCAGCTCGAACGCCTGGGCTACAGGCTCTGGCACGCCGGCGACGCGGAAACCGCTCTCGACATTCTCGAACAACATCCTGAAATTGACCTGCTGTTCACTGACGTGATGCTTCCCGGCGGTATGAACGGACGTCAATTGGCCGACCGCGCCCTGGCGGCACGCAGCGACCTGAAGATACTTTTCACTTCCGGGTATACGCAGAACGCAATCGTGCATCATGGTCGGCTCGATCCGGGTGTGGAGCTGTTAAGCAAACCCTATCGCAAGGCCGAGCTGGCCCGCCGTATCCGCAAGGTACTGGACTCGAAAACACAGACAATGGAAAGCCGATAGTGGCTGCCATGCACGGCGGATTGTCGTAGAATGCCCGACCGTACTCTCTGATCGGAATTGCACAATGAACCACAGCAACATCGAAAACCAGAGCCGACTGCAACAGATACTCGGCGGCCGCTACGGTCTTGCCCTGACCTACTGGACCCTCTACATCCTTGTGGCGGCCCTGTTTTTCACCTTTGGCAGCATGGCCGTCGCCGCTGCCGCATGGACACCCTACCTGATGATGCTTGCGGCGACCGTGGCCTGGACCTTCATCCTGCTGGCCGGCATACAACGCGCCTACAAGGGAGAAGACCCGGGCAAGGCACTGGCTCGGATCGCCATGTTGTTCCTCACCCTGAACCTGACCAATGCACTGGCCACATTGAGCTTCATCTAAGGAACCTCTGAACCTCCCGATCCAGCGCCTCCCTTACCATGCCGCGGCCTGGTGACGGCTTTGGAGGCGGGAGTCACCGGAGAACCTTCCGGCCGCTTCTCATGCAACCGCGCCGGCTCAATGGCCGGCTTGCCATAGCGCCGCGTCTCACCCGGGCGCGAAGCACGCGGAAACAGTTCCGCCACATCCACGCGGAACACCCGACACAGCTGCTCCAGGGTATTGAGGGTGACATTCTGGTCCTCATTCTCGATACGCATGACAGTTGACTGGGCCAAGCCGTAGCGGCTGGCAAACGCCCGCTGCGACATGCCGGCCCGCTTCTGCCGAATGAAAACTGCCAACCTGCTGCGCAAATAAACCATATGTGGTTTATACTTCCAATCATGAACCACATGCGGTTCACCTCCACACGATCGAACAACCCGAGTGGAAGCGCTGGTTGTCCGGCAACAGTGCGCGGGTCTCCGTCATTCGGGGGCCCGCGCCGCCGGTTTGTTTGCCCACGGCGGTCCGGTGCATTATGCTTCCCGACTGACAACAGACAGCCGGGAGCAGAGGATGGCAGCATCAGACAACAACAGGGCAGGCAGCCAGGGCGTACTGGACTGGATTGAACGTTCGGGCAACCGGCTCCCCGACCCGGTCTTCATCTTTCTCTGGCTGATCGGCTTCATCGTTGTAATCAGCGTGATTGCCTCCCTGTTCGGCGTCTCCGCAGTGCATCCCACACAGTCGGCTGAAGACGGCAGTCCACTGATGATTCGCGCGGACAGCCTGCTTTCGGCCGAGAACATCCGCCGCCTGCTGATCGAGATGCCGGCCACATTCACCCACTTTCCGCCCCTGGGCATGGTCCTGGTGGTGATGATCGGTGCCGGTGTGGCAGAGCGTTCGGGTCTGTTCGCGGCAGCCATGAGCAGCGCGGTCAAACGGGCGCCGGCCACACTGCTGACACCGGCCGTGGCACTGATCGCCATGCTCAGTAATATGGCAGCTGATGCAGCCTATGTGGTATTGATCCCACTGGCCGGGGTGGTCTTTGCCGCCGCCGGGCGCCATCCCATTGCCGGTATTGCCACCGGCTTTGCCGGCGTGTCGGGCGGTTTTTCCGCAAACCTGGTACCCGGCCAGCTGGACGCACTGCTGTTCGGCTTCACGCAGGCCGCGGCCGATTCCATAGAAAGCGGCATTGTCATCCCCATCGTCGGCAACTGGTATTTCATTGCTGCCATGACCGTGATTTACCTGCCGGTGATCTGGTATGTGACCGACCGCATCATCGAGCCGCGCCTGGGCACCATGGG
Organism: Gammaproteobacteria bacterium; assembly: GCA_003556835.1. Lineage (GTDB taxonomy): Bacteria > Pseudomonadota > Gammaproteobacteria > Pseudomonadales > Pseudohongiellaceae > PWQG01. The sequence continues at coordinate 11,219 of PWQG01000177.1, read as the reverse complement.
CACTCCTGACACCAGCGCCACGGCCGGCGTGGTCAAGAACAATGACGAACCACTCAGTGCTGCCGAGAAGAAAGGCCTCAAGAGTGCGGGACTGGCGGCCCTTGTGGTGATCGGAATCTGGCTGACCCTGTGTTTTGCGCCCGGACGCCCGCTGTTCGATGAGGGTGGCACCGTACCCATGCAGCCGTTTTACCAGTCGCTGATCGCCGCCTTCTTCGTCCTGTTCCTGGCCACCGGATGGGCCTATGGCGCGGCCAGCGGCAGCATCAAGAATCATCGTGATGTCGTACGCATGATGTCGGAGGCCATGGCCGATCTTTCCTACTACCTGATCCTGGCTTTTGCGGCCGCCCATTTTGTCGCGATGTTCAACTGGTCCAACCTGGGCCTGATCCTGGCCGTGAACGGAGCCGCGGTAATTGAAGCAGCAGAACTGCCCATGGCGCTGCTGATGTGTGTGATCATCCTGTTCACCGCCGGCATCAACCTGTTTGTCGGCTCGGCCAGCGCCAAATGGGGCTTGCTGGCGCCGGTGATTGTGCCGATGTTCATGCTGCTGGGCGTGAGCCCGGAAATGACCACGGCGGCTTATCGAGTGGGTGACAGCGCGACCAATATCATCACGCCGCTGATGCCGTATTTCCCGTTGATTCTGGCATTCTGCCATCGTTGGCAGCGCAGCTTCGGATTGGGCAGCCTGGCCGCCACCATGATCCCCTATTCGATCTGGATGCTGATCACGGGCCTGGCCATGACCGTCGCCTGGGTACTACTCGGAATCCCCCTGGGCCCGGATGCGGGCTTTGAATATCAATTGCCTTGAGGCAGGCAGAGGGCCACAATTAGTCACAATCTGTCCCTTGATCTGCCTCAACAAACTTGCTTTGATTAGGGGTATGCTAGAGATCGACGGTTACACGATACCCGTAGGTCCAACGCTTTCATCGAAAGCATGGGAGGAGAAAATGATGAACAGATTCCTGAAGTATGTGGTTTTTGCCGCTCTGGCCGTATTCCCTTTTGCCAGCCAGGCGGAGTACCTGAAACAGGTCAAGGAATTCGAGCTTGAAAGTCACCTGGGCGGAATGGTTTCCCTGGATGATTATGTGGACAATGATTACGTGGTGATGTACATCCACGGCTCCGGCTGCCCGATTGCGCGCCTTTCCGTGTCGTCTTTCCAGGAAATCCGGTCGGACTACGCTGACAGGAACATCGACTTCTTGATGCTCAACTCCTTTGTGCAGGACGACATGGACCGCATCAAGAAGGAAGCTGAAGAGTTCAGCGTCGAGGTCCCGATCCTGAAGGATGCCGATCAATCCGTGGCACGTTCCATGGGCGTGGAGCGAACCGCCGAGGTGTTCATCGTCGATCCGCGCACCCGCGAGATCCATTTCCGCGGCCCGATCAATGATGCCCTGGGATACGAAACACAGCGCTCGAGCGCCAGTAATCACTACCTGCGCGATGCGCTGGAGACAGTCATGGCGGGTGGCACGGTGAACATGCGCGACATCCCTGATGCCAAAGGCTGCCTGGTCGGCTACTTCCTGAGCTGATCACCCACCCCGTCAAACCGGCGTATAAAAAAGGCCTGTGAACAATGTTCACAGGCCTTTTTTCTGTCGACTCAAAAAAACACATCCGCTGTCTCCCGGACCCCGGGAGCCGTCATCAACTCTCGACGAAGGCGCGCTCGATCACGTAATGGGCCTGGATACCATGCCGTGATTCCTTCAACCCCCAATCGTCGAGGATGCTACTCAGGTCCTTCAACATGGACGGGCTGCCACAGAGCATGAAACGGTCGTCTTCCAGCGTCGGATGTGGCAGACCGATATCATCGAAAAGTTTGCCACTTCGCATCAGGTCGGTCACCCGCCCCGTATTGCGGAACTCCTCGCGCGTCACCGTGGGGTAGTAGATCAGCTTTTCCCGGATCTCCTCACCGAAGAATTCATGTTGCGGTAACTCCTTTTCGATATATTCCTGATAGGCCAGGTCACTGACCCGGCGTACACCGTGAATCAATACCACTTTCTCATAACGCTCATAGATATCCGGATCACGGATGATGCTCATGAACGGCGCCAGCCCGGTCCCGGTACCGACCAGGTACAGGTGTCGGGCCGGCAGCAGGTGATCGGCCACCAGTGTGCCGGTGGGTTTGCTGCTGACCAGCAACTCGTCACCGACTTCGATGTTCTGCAGACGCGAGGTGAGCGGTCCGTCAGGCACCTTGATGCTGAAGAACTCCAGCTCTTCTTCGTAATTGGCACTGGCGATACTGTAGGCACGCATCAACGGCTTGCCCTCGACCTCCATGCCCACCATGACAAAATGGCCGTTCTCGAAGCGCAGACTGCGATCCCGGGTGGTTGTAAAACTGAAAAGTGATTCATTCCAGTGGTGTACACTGGTGACACTCTGTCTGGATACCTTCGCCATTTGTGCTTTCACCGCCTTCTGTATTGTGTGACTGATGGGACTGCAGATCCCCGAATCAGGGCGGCATTTTACGTCAAGCGTCCTATACCTGCAAAATGAATAAAGATAATATGGGTTATCGCTTGAATCTCTAAGGCGTCAACCGACCCGCATGACCCACTAGAGGAGCGCAAGATGCACTACACCCTGCGGCAAGTGGAGGTATTCCTGGCCACCGCATGGCACGAGAATGTCACGATGGCCGCCGAAAGCCTGTCCATGTCCCAATCCGCTGCCAGCGCAGCCCTTAAGGAACTCGAACAACGCTTCGAGGTGCAGCTGTTCGACCGGGCGGGCAAACGCCTGCAACTCAATGATTTTGGCAAAAGCCTGCGACCCCGCGCCGAAGCCCTTCTGGACCAGGCGCGCGAGTTCGAGCAGGCCCTGGCCCGGCACAACAGCATTGGCGAGCTCCGCGTCGGCGCCACATTGACCATTGGCAACTATCTGGCGGTGCCCATCATGGCCGAATTCATGCACCAGCACCCCGGCTCCCGGGTCCGGCTGACTGTGGAAAATACCGCCACAATCACCGAGAAGGTGCGCAATTTCGAACTTGATATCGGCCTGATCGAAGGCGAATTGCACGATGAATCCATCAATGTGATGCCCTGGCGGGACGATGAACTGAGCCTGTTCTGCGCGCCCGATCACCCGCTGGCCGGACGGCCGGAACTGAACGATGAAGACCTGCGACGGGCCGACTGGATCGTGCGTGAGGCCGGCTCCGGCACCCGACAGGGTTTTGAGCACGCCATGCACGGCCTGCTCCCGGACCTGCGCCTGCGCCTGGAGCTGCAGCACACGGAAGCCATAAAACGGGCTGTCGAAGCCGGGCTGGGCATTGGCTGTCTCTCGCGCATCACACTGGAAGACGCATTCCGGCGCGGCAGTCTGCTACCATTGTTCGCGCCACACCGCGACTGGCGGCGGCGCTTCCATTTCATCCTGCACAAACAGAAATACCGCAGCGCCGGCATCGACAGCTGGCTGGCCTTGTGTATGAATCCGGACGATGGCAACTGAAATGTCCTTACCCGGCGTATCCCCGGCGGCCGACAGGCTGGCTGAGCGGCTGGTGCAATACCGTCGGTCTCTGGCCGCCCTGTGCCTGCTGACCACCCTCCTGCTCAGTATCGGTATCACCCGGACCGATTTCGACAGCAGTCTGGGAGTACTTCTGCCGGACAGCGACCCCCTGCTCAGCGAACGGGAGCAATTCCAGGAACATTTTCCGCCCGGACGCAGCATCAGCGTCCTGGTCCTGCCCGATAATGATGAGCTGTTCAGCCCTCCGGCCCTGTATGCGCTGGCGGACCTGCAACGCAACTTCCGACAGATTCCCGGTGCCCGGTCCATTGATTCGATACTCAACTATCAATCGCCGACCGGGGAAGTCAGCCTGGTGCCCTGGCCCTGGCAGGACTTTGAACGTTTCAGCGAAGAACAACTGCAGGACATGAGGGAAGCCGCACTGGAAGACCCCCTGGCCCGCAATACACTACTGTCACGCGATGCCGACCTTGCCCTGGTGAGCATTGAGCTGGATCCGCGGCCGCTGGATCGCGCAGCCAGCCGCGAGCTGGCCGCCTCCATTGAAAGACTGCAGGACGAACTGCAGGAACGGCATCCCGAGGTGATGATCCGCGCCAGTGCCGAGGTGTTGTTTGAACAATCCACCCGTGCGGCCATGATCAGCGACCTGAGCCGCCTGCTGCCTGCCCTGCTATTGCTTTGCATGTTGTTCATCTGCTACTGCTTCCGCTCCTGGACAGCAGGGATCCTGGTGCTGCTGCTTGCGCTGCTTACCGTGCTGATGACCCTCGGAGTCCGGGGCTGGCTGCAACTGCCATTCAATACAATCTCTGTCATGGCTCCACTGGTGGTGGTCATCATCGCCGTTGCCGACGCAGTGCATATCCTGTCCATCCACCGCCAGGCACTGGTTGCCGGCCACTCGGCCAAGGCCGCCATGCAATACAGTCTTGCCTTCAATCTGCGCCCGGTCAGCCTGGCCACCGTGACCACGGCCATCGGCTTCCTGAGCCTGAACCTGGTTTCGGCGCCGGCCCTCAGTGAATTCGGCAGTGTCGTCGCCCTAGGTGTCGGCTTTGCCTGGCTGCTCAGCCTGTGCCTGCTGCCGGCCATGGCCCTGGCAACAGTCGGTCACAGTAATCTGCATCGCCCGACCGCCTTGATTGCCACACGCATCACAAAGCCGCCATTACAGCTCGCGAGCCGCTTGTTCCGCGAGCACCCCCGCAGCATTTTCCGTATCTGCAGCGCATTGGGCCTGATTGCCATTATCCTGCTACCCCTGAACCGGATCGATTTTGATCGCATGGATTTCATCAGTCGGGATTCCCCTCTGCATGGCTATTACGAAATCATCAATGAACGGATGGATCGCGGCCCCATGCTCAGTTATGCGATCCGGGGGCCGGTAACGGACCCGCAATTCCTGCGGCAGGTCGATGCCTTCGCCGGACATCTGCGAGAAAAGGAGGACATTGGCAACGTCGCGGGGCTGGTGGAACTGGTCAAGGCTGTCAACCAGGCGCTGGCTGACAGCGAGTTGCGGGAGCAGGCTTTCCGTATACCGGACGATGCCGGAACCGTGGCGCAGCATCTGTCGGATTATCAGCAACTGCAGTCGCGCAGCTTTCCGCTGCGGGACTTTGTCAATGCAGACCAGGACCTGCAACGCCTGTTTGTGACCACCCACTCCCTTAGCAACAGTGAACTGGTGGAACTGGATCAGCAGATCCGCGAGGCCTTCCAGGCTCGCTTACCACAGGCCGACCTGTTACAGGGCAGTGGCACATTGCTGTTCGCGCGTATGGACCAGACCGTCACGGTGGAGTTGCTGCGTGGTTATGCGCTGAGCCTGATCATGATCACATTGACCCTGGTGATCGGTTTGCGCAGCCTGCGCTTCGGCCTGCTCAGCCTGGTGCCAAACATGATGCCCGCGCTACTGGTTTTCGGCTTTTGGGGACTGATCAATGGTCAACTTGACCCCTTTGTATTGATGCTGTTCAGCATCAGTATCGGCCTGGTGGTGGACGATACGGTGCACATCCTCAGCACCTACCTGCGCCGACGCAAGGAAGGTGGCAATACACTGGACGCCTGCGAGGCCGCTGTATTCCGGGCCGGACCGGCACTGCTCATCACCACCCTGGTGCTGGCCCTGGGTGCCACCGTACTGCTGGCCGCCAGCACCCTGTACTTCCAGCAAGCGGCGCAATTGCTGGTTCCGATAGTGGTTGTGGCTCTGGTGCTGGATCTCACTTTCCTGCCGGTGCTGCTGCGCAAAATCGATCGGGACCCGCCCGGGTCAGGCCTCGGCGGCGTCGGCCGCCTGTAACAGCGCCTCCATCTGTGGATAGAGCGCCGGGTTGGCCACCAGGATGTTCTGGTCGTGGAACACGGGGCTGATCCCCGGGGGTACTGGCTGGAAATGTCCGTAGCGCGCACCCGCCTCTATGGCGATCAACTGCGCTGCGGCAAAATCCCAGACACTGAGGTTCTCGTAATAGGCATCCAGCCGACCGGCCGCAACCCAACAGATGTCGAGCGCCGCTGAACCGATCCGCCGCAGGTCGGCACATTCGCGCAGCACATGATCCAGGCGGCGGATCAGGAGGTCCATGTTCTCTTTGACGTAGGGGAAGCCGGTGGCCACCAGGGTCCGGCGCAGCTGCGTTTTCCCGGCCACACGAATGGCGTTGCCGTTGAGGGTCGCACCCTGCCCCCGACTGGCACAGAACAGCTCGTCGAGGAAGGGATTGAAAACCACGGCACTATGCAATTCGCCGTCTTCTGCATAGGCAATGGAAATGCCCACCTGATGATGGCCATGGGCGTAATTGACGGTGCCGTCGATCGGATCGATGATCCAGAGCGGACCGCTTATCCGGGATAGTCCAGCGGTGTCCGGCGCCGACTCTTCGGCCAATATGCGATGCTCGGGAAAAGCTTCGCGAATCCGGTGAGTGATCAATTCATCCGCACGCAGATCCGCTTCGGTCACCATCTCGTGACCTGCCTTGAAGTCGGTCACCGTATCACTGCCCTGGCGCCGCGCTTCCACCACCAGCTCCCCGGCTTCACGTGCCAGCGCCGTCATGAATTCCAGCATCGCTTCGGTCTCTCCTGTAGTAGCCACATACTCTTCAATCGCTCGTGTATCATAGGCGGTCGACACAGGGATTGATAGCCACGGGGCGGGAGCGGAAAATGAGAATCAGCGGCTGGGGCCGGTATCCGTCATGCGAGACGCGACTGCATCTGCCTGCTCACCAGCGCCAGGTGGTGAGCACCTTGCGAGATCGGTTCGATGGCATCCCGCGCGGTGCTGCGCGCAGTTACGGAGACAGTGCCCTGGCCGCAGAAGTCCTGTCTTCAAGGGAACTGGATCAGTTCCTGGCTTGGGACAGCGAACAGGGCCTGCTCCGCTGTGGCGCTGGCCTGCGACTGCACGAGATTCTGAGCCATTTCGTTCCCCGCGGCTGGTTTCTCCCGGTGCTTCCCGGGACCGGGGAAGTCACTGTCGGTGGAGCCATCGCCGCCGATATACACGGCAAGAACCATCACCTTGATGGCTGTTTCAGCGCGCATGTGGAAAGCCTGGTCCTGATCGACGCCAACGGCGAAATGGTGCATTGCTCGGCACAGCAGAACCGCGAGTTGTTCCGTGCAACATGCGGTGGTATGGGCCTGACCGGCTTCATTCTCGAAGCAGGACTGAGACTGCGCCCGGTCCGGGGACCATGGATACGGCAGACCTCATTGCGCACCGAAAATCTGGAACAGAGCTTCCGGGCGCTGAAAGAACACGATACGGCCCACTACAGCGTAGCCTGGCTGGATTGCATGGCAAGCGGGAATAAAACCGGGCGCAGTGTCCTGTTTCTGGGCGAACACAGTGAACATGGGGATGCAGATCGGGACACGACACCAAAGCGACGCCTTTCCGTACCCTGCAACAGCCCTTCGATGTTTCTCAACCGCTACAGCATGACAGCCTTCAACCAGGCGTATTACCACCTGGCGGGGGAAAAGGCCGAGTCCCGGCAACATTACCGGGACTATTTCTTTCCCCTGGACCGGATCAGCGACTGGAACCGACTGTATGGCAAGCGCGGTTTTCTGCAGTACCAGTTCGTGATGCCCGAGGAGTCGGCCCTGGCCGGTATCCGCCGGGTGCTGCAAAAAACCCGGCAGGCCGGCAAGGGTTCATTCCTGAGCGTCCTGAAACGGCTGGGCCCGGAAAATGACAACCTGCTCTCCTTTCCACGGACCGGGTACACCCTGGCACTGGATTTCAAATATCAGCGCGACCTGCCCCTGTTACTGGATTCACTGGACGCGGTTGTCATGGACCACGATGGACGCCTGTACCTTGCCAAGGACGCCCGAATGCCACGCGAAGTGTTCCGGCGTGGTTACCCGGGCTGGAAAGCATTCCGTCAACTGCGGGAAGACAGCGGTGCACAGCAATGCTTCAATTCGCTACAATCACGACGTCTGGGCCTGTAAATGAGCGAATCCTCCGTGCAGAACATCCTGATCATCGGCGCCAACTCGGCGATCGCCAAAGCACTGGCCCGCCGTCATGCCCGCAAAGGTGACACACTTTACCTGTTGGCGCGGGACGGGGATGCGCTGGAGCAACAGAAACAGGATCTTTTACTGCGAGGCGCCGCTGAAATCCACACCGACCGCCTGGACGTGAACGACGCAGTTGCCCGATCCGAATGCCTGGACAAGGCCTGGCAGACACTCGGCCACATCGATACCGCGCTGCTCTGTCACGGGACACTTCCCGACCAGCAGGCGATTGCACATGACTGGGAACAGATCCACCGGGAAATCGAAACCAATGCCCTGTCCACCCTGGCAATACTGTGCCATCTTGCTCCCCGATTCCGTGAGCAGTCACAGGGATGTATTGCCGTGATCAGCTCCGTGGCCGGCGATCGAGGCCGCAAGTCGAATTATGTGTACGGCGCCGCCAAATCCATGGTGTCGCGTTACCTGGAGGGACTGCGCGGTGAGCTGCTGCCGGCGGGCGTGCATGTGCTCGACATCCGGCCGGGCTTTGTCGATACACCAATGACGGCGGAATTCGACAAGGGCCTGCTGTGGAGCAAGCCACAACGTATCGCTGCCATCATCGACCGCGCCATTTCGAGGCGCCGTGATGTTGTCTATGCACCGGGATTCTGGCGCCCCATCATGCTGATCATACGTTGCATCCCCGAATTCCTTTTCAAGCGACTGAATTTGTGAAGGTCCACGTGCCATGACGCAACCCAGCACAAAAACGCTCTACGTTGATCTGGATGGCACACTGATTCACAGTGACCTGTTGGTCGAATCCTGCATTGACATGCTACGGCGCAATCCCCTGTATCTGCTGCTCATCCCGGTCTGGCTGATGCGGGGCAAGGCCTGGCTCAAACACCAGATTGCGCGTCGCAGCAAGGTCCGGGTTGATCTGCTGCCCTATCACAGCCAGTTCCTGGAGACACTCCGGGTAGAACGGTCACGGGGCCGGCGCCTGGTGCTCATTTCCGCTTCCGATCAGGGGCTGGTCGAGGAAGTGGCCACGCACCTGGATCTGTTTGACGGGATATACGGTAGTGACGGGGAACATAACCTTTCCGGTCGGCATAAGCTGCAGAAAATCCAGGAGCTGGAGTCCGGACAGGCATACGCCTATGCAGGCAACGGCCGACCCGACCTGGAAGTATGGGCGCAGGCCAAAGAGATCATTGCCGTGGGCACGGGTAAGCGTCTGCGGCGTCGGCTTGAACAGACCGGCAAGCCCGTGCAGCATTTTGATACCGGATATGACCCCCGGCTTGAACTCCTGCGCGCCATTCGTCCCCACCAGTGGTTGAAGAATGTACTGCTGTTCGCCCCGCTGCTGCTCGTCCAGCAGGACATCAGTTTCTCACTTCTCGCGCAGGTGATGATCGGCTTCATCAGTTTCTGTCTTTGCGCTTCCAGTGTGTACCTGCTCAATGACCTGCTCGATCTGAAGGCGGACCGTCAACACCACGAAAAACAGTACCGTCCGTTTGCCCGCGGCAGCCTGGATCTTCGCATCGGACTGATTGCCAGCCCGGCACTGCTGGGGCTGGCCTTCCTGCTGGCATGGCTGTTTACACCGACAACCTTTGTACTGGTCCTGGCCCTGTACTACCTCTGCACCCTGCTCTACAGCTTCCTGTTGAAACGGATCGTACTGATCGATGTCCTGACCCTGGCCACACTGTACACACTGCGCATCATAGCCGGGGCAGCGGTTATCCCTGTCATTCCATCCTTCTGGCTGTTGGCCTATTCCATGTTCATTTTCATGAGCCTGGCAATTGTCAAACGCTATACGGAACTGATCTGGCTCCGGAACAGCGGTATCCGCGAAACACAGGGGCGCGGCTACCTGGCCAGTGACCTGGACATGATGGCCATTCTCGGCAGCAGTGCGGCGCTCATGTCGGTACTGGTATTTGCCCTGTACATAAACAGCGACGAGATAAGCCGCCAATACCTGACACCGGAAGTTCTCTGGTTCATCTGCCCTCTGCTACTGTATCTGTTCAGTCGTATCTGGTTGCTGGCTCATCGCGGAGAGCTGGAGGGGGATCCGGTGGTTTTTGCCCTGCGGGACCGTATCAGTCAGGCGGTGGTGATTCTCGGTGTCATTCTGCTTTATCTGGCGAGATTTGATTGGCGCCAGATTCTCCTGTCCTGATTCAGCCCAGGGCGCGCTGTTCCACGATATCCTGCAGACGGGTGACTGAAGTTTCCAGTGCCGCGTACGCCTCACGATCACTGGAGATCTTTGACAACACAAAGTATGCAGTGCGTGCCACCTGACGCCAACGGGGATTGGCAGGCAGCTTGTCCAGCGCTAGGTATCGATTCATGGAGCGGGTACGCAGACGACCGTTATCCACACTCACACTCCAGATCCGGCTCTCCTCGGCGAGGTCGATCACCGATCTTCCGGTCACTTTCTCCCAGTAGAAATGGCAATCCTGCATCACCTTGACCAGGGCTTCCCGGTACTCGGTGTCCGAATCCCGATCAGAAACGGTGCCGGAGAGCCTCTGAATCACCTGATCAATCTGTTCCAGATCACTGAACAGGTGTTTGTGCTTCTGCAGATCTCCAGGTTCGATCCGGGAAAGGTACTCGCCCAAAAGCTGGGTCCTTTCGACATTCTTGTTGATCTCGGCGATCAGCTCCGGCAACGATGCCTGTTCCAGCTCACCATTCACGGGCTCCCGCTCCGTTTCAAAAACCAGCAGGTAGAACTCCTGCTCCACCGTGACAGAGAGGATGCAGAAGCGACCAACCACCGTCGTCCCGCTCTCGCTCATCGGCAGGGAGTACCTGTGATAGCAGGTATCATCCACTGTCGAGATCAGTTGTTCATTAAACGGAAAGCGCAGCAAGTTTGCGAGTCCTGAGTCAGGTCCGGCATTCGACAAGCGCTCTGCAAGACGATTGATTGAATCCCCCTGCAACTTTTCGGCTCCGACTCCAAACAGTTCCTCGGCAGGGCCATTCACATAGACCAGATAGCCACTCTCATCGACACACAGCAGGGCATCACCGGTAATGTCCAACATCCGGGCCAGGCGGTTCTCACGCTCCTTCAGCCGCTCTCTTGCCATTTCATTGCGCTGTAACTGCCAGGACAATCGTTG
>PWQG01000156.1 GCA_003556835.1 Gammaproteobacteria bacterium | reverse complement strand
CCCAGAAGTCCTTGCTCGGAAACTCCATGCTGACAAAGCCACCCATGGGAAACCACTCCAGCCTCACCGAGAAAAAGAGCAACAGCAGTGATCCAAGCGCATAGCCGGGAATGGCATAACCGATAAAGATCAGTATGGAGGTGACATTGTCCACCACGGTGCGATGCTTGATCGCCTTGAGTACCCCGAGCGGTATGCAGACCAGGTAGGTGATGATCAGGGTCACCAGGCCATAGTACAGTGATACCGGGAAGCGGCTGGCAATCACCTCGGTCACCGGCTGGCTGTAGCGATAGGAGGTTCCAAGATCGCCCTGCAGCACCTTGCCCATCCAGTCGAAGTAACTGACCAGCACGGGTTTGTCGAAACCGTAATATTCGCGCAGGCGATCGATCTGTGCCTGGGACAGGGCCATGTCGGCACCCGCCTGGGCAACCCCGCCGCCACCGGCCGCCACCTGTTGGGTTTCCATGATGGCACGCTCCAGCGGACCACCAGGCACCAGCCGCGTGATGATGAAAACGATCACCGTCACACCGAACAGGGTGGGGGGAATCAACAATACTCTACGGAGGAAATAATCACGCATCGGGCAAGGGCTTATACTTCTTATCGCCGGAACAGCTGAAAGGCAGAATTTAGTGACTTTTTCCGCCCGTGTCCAATCTTTCGCCACGCCGCCCTGCGTGCTATCGTTCGCCTTTCTGATCACAACCGGACGGTGAGTAATCCATGAACGCTTCCCACAGACTGCTGACAACGGTTCTACTGCTGGTGACCGGCAGTTTCATCCTCGCCTCCTGCAGCGGCGGATCCCAGGAATCACGCATCTTTCAGGGTAACCGAGACGGCGTCCTCCATCTGGGCAATGGCGCCGAACCCCAGGGCCTGGACCCGCATATCGTCACCGGAGCGCCGGAAAACCGCATCATCAGCGCCCTGTTCGAGGGCCTGGTCACCAAACATCCGGAGACCCTGGACATCGAACCCGGTGTGGCGGAGTCCTGGGACATCAGCGCGGACGGGCGCACCTATACCTTCCATCTGCGGGACGATGCCCGCTGGAGCAATGGCGACCCGGTCACTGCCGAGGATTTCCGCTGGTCCTGGCAGCGCGCGCTGACCCCGGCCCTGGGTAACCTCTACAACTACATGTATTTCCCCATCGTCAATGCCGAAGCCTTTGCCAATGGCGAAATCGATGATTTCAGCGAAGTTGGCGTCCGGGTACCCGATCCACTGACCCTGGAGGTGGAACTGCGCAATCCGGCCCCCTACTTCCTGCAACTGCTCGACCACTACAGCACCTTCCCGGTGCACCGGGCCACCGTGGAGAGTTTCGGGGATCCCTGGAACCGTCTTACACGCTGGGCCCGCGAGGGCAATATCGTCACCAATGGTGCTTTCGAATTGACCGACTGGGTGGTCAATTCCCGCATTCGCGTGGAAAAATCGCAGCAGTACTGGGATGCCGACCGTGTGCAGCTCAACGCCATTGTCTTCTATCCGACCGAAAACCTGGTCACCGAAGAGCGTATGTTCCGGGACGGGCAATTGCATCTGACCAGCGACATCCCCCTGGACAAGATCCCCGTCTACCAGCGTGATCAGCCGGAACTGATGCGCATCGCCCCGTACCTGGGCACCTATTATTACATGATCAACACCACCCGCGAACCCTTCACCGATGTGCGGGTACGTCGCGCCCTGGCCAAGACCGTGGATCGCGCCCTGCTGGCCGAAACCGTCATGGAAGGCATCGTTGAACCGGCCTACGGTATCGTGCCACCCGGCACCCTGGGCTATGAGCCACCACGACTGTTCGACCATAACCCGGAGCGTGCTCGCGAGCTGCTGGCGGAAGCCGGCTTTCCAAATGGCGAAGGCTTCCCGACGTTCGAAATCCTCTACAACACCCACGAGTCCCATCGTCAGATTGCGGTCGTCATCCAGCAGATGTGGCAGCGTGAACTCAATATCGATGTCCGTCTGGTCAACCAGGAGTGGCAGGTCTACCTCGATACCCAGGAAAACATGAACTACGATGTTTCGCGCCGTGGCTGGATCGGGGACTACGTGGATCCGAACTCTTTCCTCGACATGTTCATCACCGGCGGCGGCAACAACAAGACCGGCTTTGCCAACCCCCGCTACGATGACCTCATCCTGCGCGAAGCGCCGAGGCAGCTGAACAACGAGGACCGCTTTGCCCTGTACCATGAGGCAGAGACCCTGCTGATCGAGGAAATGCCGATCATCCCGATCTATACCTACCAGAGCAAACGCCTGATCCATCCCAGTGTCCGGGGATTGACGAGCAACATCATGGATCACTTCAACTACAAATACGTGCGTCTGGATCCGGATGACACCACGGAAGTTGAAGTCACGGAATAAGCAGCATGTGGCGATTCATAGGCATACGGACGCTACAGGCGATTCCGGTAATACTGGTGGTCATCACCGTGACCTTCTTCCTGGTGCGAGCCGCCCCGGGTGGTCCGTTCTCCAATGAGAAGGCCGTATCCCCGCAGGTACAGGCCGCACTGGAAGCCCAGTACCGTCTCGACCTGCCCGCACACCAGCAGTATTTTTCCTACCTGGCTGATCTGAGCCGGGGAGACTTTGGTCCCTCATTCCGTTATCCGGGCCGCAATGTCGACGAACTGATCCTGCAGGGTCTCCCGGTCACCGCGGAGCTCGGTCTCTACGCCCTGCTGATTGCCCTGCTGATCGGCACTCTGGCGGGTGTGCTGGCGGCGCTCAAACCCAACACCATGCAGGACTACATCCCGATGAGCATTTCAATGATCGGGATCTGCATGCCCTCGTTCCTGCTGGGGCCCCTGCTGGTGCTGATTTTCGGCATAGGACTTGGCTGGCTGCCGGTGTCGGGCTGGGGCAATGCCCCCGGCGACAAGATTCTGCCAAGTCTGACACTCGGCTTCATGTATGCCGCCTACATTTCGCGGCTGAGCCGCTCGGGCATGCTCGAAGTGCTGTCCCAGGATTACTTGCGCACGGCACGGGCCAAGGGGCTGCCCGAACATGTGGTCATCATCAAGCATGCCCTGCGCGGCGGCCTGCTGCCGGTGATCAGTTATATGGGCCCCGCCTTTGCCGGCCTGCTCAGCGGCTCCTTTGTGGTCGAGACCATTTTCCAGATCCCGGGCCTGGGCCGCTTCTATGTGCAGGCCGCTTTCAACCGCGACTACACCATGGTGCTGGGCACGACCATTTTCCTGGCCAGTCTGATCGTGGTCTTCAATCTGCTGTCCGACATCGTGGCCGCCTGGCTCAATCCACGCCTGCGATATCAGTTCCGGAAGAAATAGGTACACCGCATAATGGCCGAGAGCAATACAACAAGCCTGAACCGTGAAGCCCTGCCGCAGGGCGTCTCGCTATGGGATGACGCCTGGGTGCGGCTGCGCAAGAACCGCCTGGCCATGGCGGGACTGGGCTTCCTCATTCTGCTGATCATCCTCTGCCTGCTGACGCCCTTGATTGCGCCCTATGGCTATGAAGAACAGAACCTGCGCCTGGGCGCCAGTCCCCCGTCAGCGGCACACTGGCTGGGCACCGACACCCTGGGCCGGGATATGCTGACCCGCATTCTCTACGGCGGGCGCATCTCCCTGCTGGTCGGTCTGGTGGCCACGGCCATGGCCCTGGTCATCGGTGTCACCTATGGCGCCATATCCGGCTATTTTGGCGGCCGCGTGGACGCGGTGATGATGCGCCTGGTCGACACGCTCTATGCCCTGCCCTTCATGATCTTCATCATCCTGCTGATGGTTGTGTTCGGCCGCAACCTGCTGCTGCTGTTCCTGGCCATCGGGGCCGTGGAATGGCTGACCATGGCCAGGATCGTGCGCGGGCAGGTGCAGAGCCTGCGCCAGCAGGAGTATATCGAGGCGGCCATTTCCCTGGGCCTGGGACCGGCGGCAGTGATCCGCAAGCATGTGCTGCCCAATGTGCTGGGGCCGATCATTGTCTACACGACCCTGACCATTCCCAGTGTGATGCTGTTGGAGGCTTTCCTGAGTTTCCTCGGCCTGGGCATCCAGCCGCCGCAGTCCTCCTGGGGCGTTCTGATCTCCTATGGCGTCGACAGCATGGAAGAATATCCCTGGCTGCTGATTTTCCCGGGCGTGGCGCTGGCCATGACCCTGTTCGCACTGAATTTCCTGGGCGACGGGCTGCGTGATGCCCTCGACCCCAAGGCCTCGAGAGACTAGGACTGGGAAAACGACCATGGCATTACTGAAAGTCGACAATCTGGCGGTCCATTTTCACACCCGCAATGGGGTCATGAAGGCCGTGGACGGCATCAGCTACGAAGTCGAGGCGGGCAAGACCCTGGCCATCATCGGCGAATCCGGTTCCGGTAAATCGGTATCCTGCTACAGCCTGCTCGGCCTGATCCCGAAACCGCCCGGTCGCATCGAATCCGGTAGCGCCATATTCAATGGCAAGGATCTGCTGCAACTGTCTGAACGCGAATTGCGCAAAGTGCGGGGCAAGGGCATCTCCATCATATTCCAGGATCCGATGACCTCGCTGAACCCCTATCTCAAGGTGGGCGAACAACTGATCGAGCCACTGCGCCTGCATGCCGGCATGAACCGCAAGCAGGCCTGGGCGCGGGCCACTGAAGTCCTGGCCGAGGTGGGCATTCCCAATCCGGCACAGCGCATGAATGCCTGGCCCTTTGAATTCTCCGGCGGCATGCGTCAGCGCGTGGTCATTGCCATGGCCCTGATCACCGAGCCGGACATCATCATCGCCGATGAACCAACCACGGCGCTGGATGTGACGGTGCAGGCTCAGATCCTGAAACTGATCCGCGAACTGCAGCAAAGGCGCAATATCGGCGTGATCTTCATCAGTCACGATCTGAGTGTGGTGGCGGACATCGCCGACCATATCGCGGTCATGCAGTACGGGCGCTTTGTCGAACAGGGCAGCCGGGACGACATTTTCCGGCACGCCCAGCATCCCTATACGCAGCAACTGCTGGCCGCAGTGCCGGACTCGGAGAAACGCGTCGCCGCGGGCGGGCATCCGCAACCGCTGGTGGAGGTGAACAATCTGCTGGTGGAATTCCCTGACAATCAGGGCGGTGAGCCGATCAAGGCGGTCAATGACGTATCCCTGCAGATTGGCCGCGGTGAGATTCTTGGCCTGGTGGGCGAATCCGGTTCCGGCAAGTCCACCCTGGGGCGCTCCATCCTCCGTCTGCAGAACCCGACCTCAGGCAGCATCCTGTTCGACGGCCATGACATCACCACACTGAACGCGGGCCAGCTCAAACCCCTGCGCCGACGCATGCAGATCATTTTCCAGGACCCCTACTCCAGCCTGAATCCGCGCATGACGGTCTACGACACCCTGGCCGAACCCCTGCTGCTGCATCGCATTGCGACGAAGAAGAACCTGGATACCGAGGTATTCCAGCTGATGGACTCGGTGGGCCTGTCCCGGGAAAGTGTGCTGCGTTACCCCCATGAATTCTCCGGTGGCCAGCGCCAGCGTATTGCCATCGGCCGCGCCATTGCCACCCGCCCCGAATTCATTGTCGCCGATGAACCGGTCTCGGCGCTCGATGTGACCATCCAGGCCCAGGTGCTGGATCTCCTGTTGGAGCTGGTGGAGCGCTACAACCTGACCATGCTGTTTGTATCACATGACCTGGGTGTGGTCCGCTATCTCGCGGATCGGATATTGGTCATGAAAAGCGGTGAACTGGTGGAGACTGGCAGTGTCTCCCAGATTTTCAACGCACCCGTGGAAGCCTATACAAGAAGCCTGCTGGAAGCGATTCCTGGTAAATCCCTGTTGAAGCTGGACGGAACCAGGGCCTGAAGCAGGCCCCGGCTCAGGGCAGGCGTGTCAGCACCTGTTCTCCGCCGCTGCCCGTCTGGATCATGCGGTCCGGCGATTCAAAGACCACCTCGCTGGTCACTTCCTGACCCACAAAATAGAGCCGGATGTGGTTCTCATCCAGCCACTCGTAGGGAAAGCTGATACCAAACTCCCGCACGGTGATTTCATCTTCGTCGTAATGCAGTGTGACATGCTGCCCCTGGAACTCCGCCTGCCAGGTGCCCAGGATCAATGCCTGCTTGTCGGCTTCGCGCTCGACCAAACCGGTGCAGGCCGCCAGCCACCCTGCCAGCGCCACGGTAATCAACGCACGTGTCAAATTCATCATCATCAAACTCCCTGAACCAGCGGCAAGTGTAGCGCCCCTTTGCGGTAAACGCACCGGAAAATCGCCGGTTTTTCTGGAATCCCGTTCACAAGCCGACGTATACTGCAGGAATGGATATACGCAAAGGCAAGTATCGGCATTACAAGGGCAATCACTACGAGGTGATCGGTGTCGCGCGCCATAGTGAAACCGAAGAATCTCTGGTGGTCTATCGACCGCTGTATGGCGAGGGAGGCCTGTGGGTGCGCCCGCGAGACATGTTCGGCGCCACCCTGGTGACCCGCGACGGCCATCAGATCCCCCGCTTCGAGTACATCGGCGACGAAGACCCTGATCAGCCCGACTCCGATTGATTACCCGCTCCGCCTCCGCTGTTTCTCTTTGCGGGCAAGTTTCTCTTCCCGGCGGCGGCGGATCACTTCACTCATCGGCTCACCGATATGGGTCTCCCCGCGCTCACGAGCCAGACGCATCTGTCGCTCGCGCTCGGCATAACGCTGCCTTTGCTCCTCGTCGTGCTCATCGTGACAATGGGGACAACTGACCCCTGCCTGATATTGTGCTGACTGTTTGTCCTGCTCAGTGATCGGGCGCCGGCAGGCATGGCATTGATCGTAGTGGCCCGGCTCCAGTTTCTGGTTCACCGTGACACGATTGTCGAAAACAAAACACTCCCCCTGCCACAGGGACTTTTCTTCCGGCACTTCCTCGAAGTACTTCAGGATACCGCCACGCAGATGATAGACCTCGTCAAAACCCTGCTCCTTGAGAAAAGCGGTGGATTTCTCGCAACGTATCCCTCCAGTACAGAACATGGCCACCTTGCGGTGCTTCGCCGGATCAAGCTGCGCGCGAGCGTATGCGGGAAACTCGCGGAACGTTTCCGTGCCCGGATTGACAGCACCACGGAAAGAGCCGATCTCGACTTCATACTGGTTGCGGGTATCAATCAGCAACACCTCGGGATCGCTGATCAGGTCGTTCCATTGCGCAGCATCCACATAGGTACCCACGCTGCGCGCAGGATCGATGCCCTCGACCCCCATGGTGACAATTTCTTTTTTCAGCTTGACCTTACTGCGGTAGAAGGGATTGCATTCGGCCAGTGATTCCTTGACGTCCAGGGCGGCCAGTCGGGGGTCGGCACGCAACCAGTCGAGTATGGCATCAACGCCTTCACGGGAGCCGGCGATGGTGCCATTGATACCCTCGCGGGCGAGCAACAACGTGCCCTTGACGCCCTGATCGAGCATCTTTTGCCGCAATGGCTCACGAAGTTCCTGGTAATCGTCCAGGCCGGTAAAACGGTAGAGCGCCGCCACCACGATGGGCTCATTCATTGGGATGTCCTCCTGCTTGCTGGCTGGAACGTAAATCCAGTGCATTGCGAGGCGGAATTCTACACGATTGCCTGTTCGTGATCATTGATCAGGCGCAGAAAGGCATCCCCGTATTTTTCCAGCTTGCCCTGCCCCACACCATTGATGCCCAGCAACTGCTGCGCATTCAGGGGGCGATACTGCACCATGTCTCGCAGGGTGGCATCATGGAAGATGACATAGGACGGCACATCGAATTCTTCGGCCAGGCGCTTGCGGCACTGCTTCAGGGCCTGCCACAGGCGCAGATCCTCTGTATTCATGTCATCGGGGATACGCCGCTTCTGCTGCGAGGCCACCGGTTCGCGCACATCAAGGCGAAGCTCGATCCGCTCCTCCCCGCGCAGCAGGGGCCGCGCCCGTTCACTCAGGTACAGGCCGCCATAGGTGCTGTGATCGACATTGATGTAGGCACGGGCCACCAGTTGCCGGAACACGGACTGCCAGGTCTTGCGGTCCAGCTCCTTGCCGATGCCGTGGGTGCTGACCTGGTGGTGATTGTTCTGGAAAATCTTGTCGTTTTCCACCCCGTGCAGCACATCAATCAGGTGATTGACCCCGAAACGCTGCCCGGTACGGTAGATGCAGGACAGGGCCTTGCGGGCCGCATCCGTGCCGTCCCAGGTTTCCGCCGGGCTCAAGCAGGCATCACAATTGCCGCAGCGTTCGGGAGCATCCTCGCCAAAATAGTTGAGCAGGGCATGACGACGACAACTGCTGATCTCACAGAGCCCGAGCATGGCGTCAAGCTTGCCACGCTCGATACGTTTGTATTGCTCATTGCCCTGTGAACCCTCCATCATCTGTCGCAGCTTGATCACGTCCTGCAGGCCATAGACCATCCAGGCAGTGGCCGGCTCACCATCGCGTCCGGCGCGCCCGGTTTCCTGATAGTAGGCCTCGATACTCTTGGGCAGGTCCAGATGCACGATGAATCGCACATCCGGTTTGTCGATGCCCATGCCAAAGGCGATGGTGGCCACGATGATGACCCCGTCCTCACGCAGGAAACGCTGCTGGTGATGCTGGCGCAGCTCGCTGCTGAGTCCGGCATGATAGGGCAGCGCGGTGAAACCCTGTTCGGTCAGCCAGGCCGCGGTATCTTCCACCTTGCGCCGGGACAGGCAATAGACAATGCCCGCATCACGCGGATGCTCCCGCCGCAGAAATCCCAGCAATTGCTGACGCGGATTCTGCTTCTGTGTGATCCGGTACTGGATATTGGGGCGGTCGAAACCACTGATGAAGTGACGGGCCTCGTTCAGCCCCAGGCGGTCGGAAATCTCCGCGCGGGTATTGTCGTCCGCCGTGGCCGTCAGGGCGATCCTCGGCACCTCGGGAAACTGCGACTGCAGCAGGGACAGTTGCAGGTAATCGGCCCGGAAGTCATGTCCCCACTGGGATACACAATGCGCTTCGTCAATGGCAAACAGCGCCAGCGGCACACTGCGCAGAAGGGACAACATGGCCGGCTGGATCAATCGCTCCGGTGCCACGTATAACAGATCCAGCTCGCCACTGCGCAGCTCTGCGATCACTGCCTGCTGCTGATCCGGCATCAAGCTGGAGTTGAGAAAGCCGGCCCGCACACCGGCCTGGCGCAATGCATCCACCTGGTCCTGCATCAGGGCAATCAAGGGGGAAACCACCACGGCAGTACCTGGCCGGATCATGCCCGGTATCTGGTAACAGAGCGATTTACCGCCGCCAGTGGGCATGAGGACCAGGGCGTTACGCCCGGCCATCACTTCATCAATGATTTCCCGCTGCGGACCACGGAATTGCTGGTAGCCGAATACGCGGCTGAGGACTTCTTCGGGGTTCGACATCATGGGCGGTGATTATGACAGAATTCAAGCCCATTGTAGTGCAGGAAGTAGAAACTCGCCGCCCTGCATGGAGCTTAGCGGCACATGAGTGCCCGGGCCCAGCGGGGCGGCCGCAGGATCAGGCAGACGCTCCGAGGACGAGTTGCGACCGGTATTCACGCAAGCGTTCGCGCAAGCGCTCAGTATTCTCTGGTCCGATGCGGATCAGTTGTTTGCTCAGTGGACTCAGGCTCTCGACTTCGGACTCAGCGAACTCGTACATGACACCGGGATCGATCAACTGATAAGGGCCTTCGACCACCTCGGCTTCCAGTACCCGATCAATCGCATCGATGACGACCTGGTCGAAATCAGCATCCGGGTAACCAAGTTCCGCATAAGCCTCCTCCATCAGAGGTCGCAATGCCCGGTAGATCTGCATGGCATGTCGAACGTCAAGTGCCACCAATGTGTCCACCATTCGATCGAAACGGCGATGTGCGGACTCCTCCATCACATGCAGGTTATCGTCCAGGGCCCGCACCAGCATACTCTGCTCCGGGGGACGCAGCGGATAATCAAGCTGTGGGAGCTCGCCCCGTGCTGCATTGTCGGTGAACACCACGAACCGCCGGATGACCTCCTCGGGAGTGAGCAGGCGCAGGAGTGTCGCGCCGAGCTCCATACCGGCCAGGCGACTCATGACCAACGCGTCACTTTCGTTCAATGAGGGCAGCTCTTCCATCGGCTCCACCTCATCCTCGATCTCCGGCTCGGGCAGGGGTTCGAGGGCAGGACCGGTGTCAGCGCGATCAATGGGTGTGGTCTGCTCCGCTGGTTCCGGCCGTTCGACAGGCCGCACTGGCTCCACCGGACGCGGGATGGGCTGGGCAATGTCCACTGTGCGGGTGCCTTCAGGGCTTTCAAAGGTCATTGCCAGATAGACGAGAAACAGAATCCCGGCCAGGGACAATACGGCGATAACAGCAAGAGTCTTGTGGGCCATTTCGTGCTCCGGTCGGCC
Source organism: Gammaproteobacteria bacterium (assembly GCA_003556835.1). Classification (GTDB taxonomy): domain Bacteria; phylum Pseudomonadota; class Gammaproteobacteria; order Pseudomonadales; family Pseudohongiellaceae; genus PWQG01. Next base: position 9,071 of record PWQG01000156.1, on the reverse strand, counting down.
TGCAGCAATGCAGGCCCCATTCTTGCACAGCGTTGCAAAGCCGGGCAAGGCAGGCGCAGCATTGTCACATCCTGATGACCCTGCCGCGCCGTTTTTGCCCGATGCTACCCGAGCGCAAGCCGCTTATCGCGACGCAGTCTGCTCCAGACGCGGGAAACCGAGCTCTGCCAGGTTGTTGGTCAGGTCCTCACCAGCGGTGGAGGGGTTGGTGCTACGGTCAATCTTCACTATGGTGCCTTCGGCATCAATATAATAGGTCCAGCGGTTGGCGAAACCGCGCTCACTGAGTGCCCCGAAGGCCTCGACGGTGCTCTTTTCCGGATCGGCCAGTACCGGAAAGTCCAGCTCGTATTCACGTGCGAATTCCGTGTTGCGCTCCACATCATCCACGCTGGCCATGAAATAGCCGATGTCGTATTGCTTGATCTCGCGACTGCTGTCACGGATGGCCTTGCACTGCATGGTACAGCCTCCGGTAAAGGCAGCCGGGAAAAAGGCGATCACCAATGGCCGCTCGCCAACAAAGTCCGACAGCGCATAGGTATTACCATCAGAGGCCTGCAACTCGAAATCGGGCGCCTTGTCACCAACTTCCAGTGCCGATGCCAGTCCGGCAAACAACAGACTCACAGTGGCGAACACGGTAGTCATCCAGGTCGAAATGGTCCTGCTTTGCATTGTGCACCTCCATCAATAGTAAAAGTGAGCCAAAGTGCCCTACCAGGTCCGCAACAGGGCTCGCCGCGCCTGCCGCTGAAGGACGGACAGCTCTTCATCAATCGCTTCGATGCGTCCACGATACTGCTCGCGCAGCTCAGGGTCCAGCGATTCCCTGTCGTCCAGGAACGCCTGCAGATCCTCAGCGGAGCGGGAAGCGCGAAAACGGGCCCGATCCATGGCGCGACGCTGTTCATCCCGCAGGGAACTGCGCCAATTGGGGTTTTCCATCCGTTCCGTCCAACAGATACGTTCGGTATTACCAGACTGATCAGTGACGTTACGACAGACCCGTCGGTTTACATAGCGTGGCGCATTGGCGCTGAACGCGCGAGCGGGCAGACGCGTGACATGCCGGGCAATCTCCAGATCGGTCAGGGTCCGCCCATACAGCAGGTCGAGATGCACATCTTCGCTCCCCGCGTCCGCGCCACTTTGCGGCAAGGTATCATCATAGAGGCTGCGCAACTCATTCAGATCAGCCGGGGTGCCATAGCTCGATGTACTGCCAACATCGATCAAGCCCTCACGCCAGGCCCTCAGCTTCCAGTCTCCCCAGTCACGAACGGCTGCCACCTGCGCCTGACTGCCCGGCTCGTGCAGACGGCTCTGGGTATGGAACAACAGGTAGCGGTAATCGTCGACCTGCTCCCACTCCTCCAATTTCTCCAGACTGGCGATCAGCAGGGGCAGGACCTGTAGCTGCTGCTCACTGTATAAACCCTGGCTGATCCGGCTTGATTGCCAGACATCGGAATAAAGACTCGCCGCCTCGACATGATCACCAATGTCCCGATAATAGGCTGCCAGGTCACTGCGTGCTTCGATCAGGCCAACATCATAGGCACCGCCCTCACTCTGAATGCTGCGAATGCGCTCCTGCAAGTGCTCGGCATATTCGGGGTCCGGCTCTATGGCCAGTGCCGTTCCAGGCAACAGGAGTACAAGCAGACACAGGGCTCCTGCAGCCTTGTATACCGAAAACCGTGACGGAGATACGATGAATGAAGTCATATAGAGAAAGACCTGCCCTAAGCGCGCGACATTTCGCGCTTACGTTGACAGTATAGCAACAGATCCGCATGATTACGCCGTAGTCGGAACCAGCCTCCCGGACCAGCAAATCATGCGCTCTATCAGCTTATCCCTGCCAGCGATTGCGCTGCGTATCATCAGTTTACCGACAGCCCTGCTCAGCCTGATGCTTGCCGGCACTGTGACAGCCAACACCGATGCGCAGCGCCGCTATCTCCCGGACCAACAGGCCTTTTATCTGTACCAGGCCTTCCAGGCCAGGACAGCAAGCGAACGACTGCGGATCGGCCACATCGGTGTCATCAGCGAGTACCAGGATGAAGCCTGGGTCGTCAGCGCCGTGCTGCAAGGGTATCCGGGGCATGAGCTGGGACTGCGGCGAGGTGACCGGCTGCTGAGCGTGGAAAACGAGGCATTCCATCCATTGTGGTCCTTCAATGAAAGGGAGGACGACCTTGCCCGTTGCCGAACCGCCCAGAACCTCCAATTGCGTTACGCGCGCAATGACACGGTGCAGGAGCAAGCGATCAGGCCGGTCTGCGAAAACCTGTTCGACAGTTACCGCAGCGCTACCGAGCACAGTGTCAACACCTTCATCACCGGCAACAAGTCGGTCAGTTACCTGCAGCTCTGGGCTTTGTCACGCAACGCCGACGACAGGCTCTACTTCCTGCAACTGCTCAAGGGTCTGTCCAACAATGATGCCCTGATTCTCGATCTGCGCCATGCCTATGGCTATTTCGACTGGCCGCAGGTGCAGCCGTTTTTCCCGGGCACGAGTCGCCACCTGGACGTCAGCAGCACCGGGGACCACCCTTCCCGCGTCATTCAGCCAGCTCCAGACTCGACAAGCGCGACTGGTGTGCTCTTCGAGAAACCATTGGTGGTCATCGCCAACGAGCAAACACGTGGCGGCGCCGAGCTGCTGGTCGCACAACTGTCGCGCTCGCCACGCAGCCTGACCACCGGTCAGCCCACGGCAGGCTTCATTGAGGGCATTCCTTTGATCCGGGAATCAACGGCTTTGATATATCGCAGCCAGGGCAGGATTGAAATCGACGGACATCGCCCCGAGATCAGCGGTATTACGGTAGACTTCGAACAGGAGTATCCAATGGACTCTTCCCGTGCCACGGATCCACAATTCGAAGCCGCACTCAACCTGTTATTGAATGTGTTGTGACACTATGTATTGAACGTGCCGACACAAAGCCAGAAGGCTGAATATGGAATTCAAGGACTATTACAAGATCCTCGGTATAGAACCCGATGCCGATCAGAAAGCGGTCAAGACCGCCTACCGGCGCCTGGCCCGGAAGTACCATCCGGATGTCAGCAAGGTCAGCGATGCGGAAAAACGCTTCAAGGAGGTGTCCGAGGCCTATGAAGTGCTGGCCGATGAAAAGAAACGGGCCGAGTACGACCAGCTGCGTGAGTACCGCAGCAGTGGCGGTGGCTTTGAGCCGCCTCCGGGCTGGGAGTCCGCTGCTGGCGGAGCCGGGCCCGGTCCGGGTACCGCCGATTTCTCCGACTTTTTCTCGTCCATTTTTGGCGGCGGTTTCCGGCGCGGCCCGGGCAGCGAGCGCGGCCCCCACAGCAGCGAGGACTTCTACTCCACGCGGGGACGGGACCTGGAAATCGAGATGCCGGTCTTTCTGGAAGAAACCCTGGAAGACAACAGCAAACAGATTGCCTATGACCTGCCCAGGCACGACGAGCATGGACGGGTTCAGGACCAGCGCAAGACACTGAACGTCAAGATACCCGCCGGAGTGGGTGATGGTGAGCGCATCCGCCTCAAGGGCCAGGGCGGTCCCGGCTTTGGCAACGGCGCGCCGGGAGACCTGTACCTGCGCATCCGCCTGGTGCCCCATCCCCTGTTTGATGTGTTGGGACGTGACCTGAACCTGACCGTGCCGATCGCCCCCTGGGAGGCCGCGCTCGGCAGCAAGATCACCGTGCCGACACTGGATGGCCGCATCCAGCTGACCATTAAACCCGGCAGCCAGGCCGGTCAACGCCTGCGTATCCGCGGCAAGGGCCTCAAATCCCGCAAGGGCCAGGGTGACCTGTATGCGGTCCTGAAAGTGGTCATGCCGGATTCGGTACCCGAGTCTGCCAAGGCCCTATGGGAGCAGTTGGCAGAGGCCAACGCCTTCGATCCGCGCCGGGAATGGGAGAATACATGATGCACAGCGAGACACAGGTACACCTGACCCTGCATGAAACCTGCCATGCCCTCGGCCTGGAACAGCACTACCTTATAGAGATCGTGGAAACCGGCATGGTGGAACCGATTGCCGAGCGCGACAGCGGACCGGAGGACTGGCTTTTCGACGCCGGCATGTTGGCGCTGCTCCGCCGCGCCAGTCGCCTCAGCGAGGAGCTGCAACTCGATTACTCGGCCACTGCCATCCTGGTGGAACTGCTGGAGGAGCGGGATCAACTGCAGCGTGAAAATGCCCGGCTTCGCCGTCAGTTGCAGCGCTTCCTGCACGAGCAGGAATGATACGGACCCGGGACCACAATCCGGCCTGTACCGGAAAAGGGGACACCTTTCCGTTATACTGGCTGCAAACCAACTCATACGGCAATGCAAGCCTCAGGAGTAAAAGCATGACAGACGCATACAAGCGGTTCTACATCAATGGCGAATGGGTCGATGCCAGCCATCGTCAGAGCATGGATGTGATCAACCCGGCCACGGAGCAGCCCTTCGCCAGTATCGCCCTGGGTACGGCGGATGATGTCGACGCTGCGGCAAAAGCGGCGCGCGCGGCTTTTGACAAATGGTCGCAAAGCAGCCGTGATGAACGCCTTGCGGTACTGGACAAAATCCTGGCCGGTATCAAGGAGCGCTCCGAGGAACTGGCCCAGGCCATCTCGAAGGAAATGGGCGCCCCCATCAGTTTCGCTCGCACTGCCCAGGTGGGCACCGCATTGGGTCACTTCTCCACGGCCCGCAAAATCCTGACCGATTTTGAATTCGAAGAAGCCCGCGGAACCAGCCAGATTGTCAAGGAACCGGTCGGCGTCTGCGGCTTCATCACTCCCTGGAACTGGCCCCTGAACCAGGTCAGCTGCAAGGTCGCTCCGGCCATTGCCACGGGCTGCACCATGGTGCTAAAGCCCAGCGAACAATCACCGATCAGCGCCATGATCCTGGCCGAGATCATCGCTGACGCCGGCCTGCCGGCCGGTGTATTCAACATGATCAATGGCGACGGGCCTGATGTGGGCGCGCCGATTTCCTCGCATCCGGAAATAGACATGGTTTCCTTCACCGGATCGACCAGGGCCGGCCGCTTAGTGTCCAAGGCTGCGGCCGACACCATCAAGCGTGTCACATTGGAACTGGGCGGCAAGTCGGCCAACATCATCCTCGACGACGCCGATTTTCCCAAGGCGGTGGGTGGTGGCATTTTCGGTTGCTTCGGCAACAGTGGACAATCCTGCAACGCACCCACGCGCATGCTGGTGCCGGAATCACGCATGGATGAAGCCATCGAAATCGCCAAAGCCACTGGCGCCAAGGCTGCGGTGGGTGACCCCGCCGACGAGAAAACCCGCATGGGCCCCGTGGTCAGCGAAGTGCAATACAACAATATCCAGAAACTGATCCAGACCGGAATCGATGAAGGCGCCGAACTCGTCTTTGGTGGCACCGGCAAACCGGACGGTTTTGAAACCGGTTATTACGTCAAGCCCACGGTTTTCGCCAAGGTCAACAATGACATGACCATTGCCCGGGAAGAGATTTTTGGCCCGGTGCTGGTCATCATTCCCTACAAGGATGACGATGATGCAGTGCGCATCGCCAACGACACCGTGTATGGATTGTCCGGATCCGTGATCGGCGAGCCCGAGCATGCCAAACGCGTGGCGAAGCGGATGCGTACGGGCATGGTCCACCTGAACGGTGCCGGACCGGATTTTGCCGCACCTTTCGGCGGCTACAAGCAGTCGGGTAACGGTCGGGAATGGGGTCGGGAAGGTTTCGAGGACTATCTCGAGATCAAGTCCATCTTGGGTTACAACGCCTGAAACACGCGTTGTTGACCGGAAGGAAGGATAGCCATCAGGGTCATCGAAAACCCTGATGGCAACCGGGCCGCTCTGCCAGAGAACGACCGGTCAATCAGCCATGCACGTGACCGTGCTCAAGCTCTTCGTCAGTAGCGTCGCGCACGTCAACCACTTCCACATCAAAGTGCAGGGTCTTGCCTGCCATCGGGTGATTGGCATCCACGGTCACTTCGTCACCTTCCACGGCGGTGACCACAACCTGCTGCTGGCCCTGCGGACCCTGGGCGGTAAACGCCATACCGGGTTCGATCTGCTCCACGCCCTGGAACATCTCCTTGCTGATTTTCTGCACCAGCTCCGGATTGCTCTCGCCGTAGGCTTCGGCGGGATCGATGCTGGCAGTGAAATTCTGGCCGGCACTCTTGCCTTCCAGTTCCTTTTCCAGGCCCGGGATCAGATTATTGGCACCATGCAGGTAGCTCAGGGGATCACGACCCTCTGACGAATCCATCACCTGACCGTCGTCATTCTTCAGGGTATAGTGGATGGAAACCACTGCATTCTTGCCGATCATCAAACTCATAGGTTTTTACCTGTGTTGGGTGTATTTTCGCGCACACCCTAACATTTGTTCAGCCGGAAGTCTTGTCGTACTGGTCAGCAAACTTGTCGTTCAAGCGCCGCATACCACCCAACCAGCGGTCGTAATCCGCGGTTTTCCGCTGCATATAGGTCAGCACCTGGGGGTGCGGGAGACAGAGGAATTTCTCTTCGGCCAACGTCTCGATCACGGTCTGGGCCAGATCCTCCGGCTCAAGCATGCCATCCACACCCGCCACGCCGCCGCCCTGCGTATTGGCAGTCATTTCCGTACGCACGGCCTGCGGACAAAGCACCGAAACACGAATACCGCGATTGCCATAGGTCATGGAAATCCATTCCGCAAAGCCGACCGCCGCATGCTTGGTCACCGCATAGGGCGCGGACCCGACCTGACTGAGCAATCCCGCCGCGGACGCCGTGTTGAGCAGATATCCCTCGCCGCGCTCCAGCATATGGGGGAGCACGGCCCGGGCAGCATGGATGTGCGCCATCACATTGATGTCCCAGATTCGCTGCCAGTCATCATTGGCCACGGTCTCATCTCCGGGCACAAAAATGCCGGCATTGGAGCAGAACAGATCGATATGGCCAAATGCCTCCAGGCTCTGTTCCACCAGGGACTGCAACTCCTCTTCACGACGTACATCCGTGCGCACTGCCAGGCTCCGGGTCTGCGCGGCTACACCATCAGCCACCGCCTGCACACCGTCCCTGTTGATGTCCGAACAGACAATTGCCGAAGCCCCTTCCGCAGCAAACCTTTCACACAGCGCCTTGCCAATACCACTGGCCGCCCCGGTCACCACCACCACCTTGTCTCTCACCTGCATGACTCTCTCCTTTTTCCTGTGCACGGCCGCGCTCTCAATCCAGCATGGCCGGCAAACGTTCCTGAATGATCAATCTCGCTTCGTCCACTATCCGCCCCACCAGTTCGTCACAGGACGGTATGTCATCGATCAGCCCGATCACCATACCGGCGGACCATACTCCTCGTTCCATATCACCTGTCTCATACAGTTCGCGCCCTTTCTCCCCCTTGACCAGGGGCGCAAGGTCCGCGAACTCCGTTTCGCCTTCCCTCTCTTCAATTTCCAGCACCTGCTGCGCCACCGAGTTGCGGAACACCCGCGAGGTATTGCGCAGCGTGCGGAAAATGAGGGCAGTATCCAGCTCGGATGCATCCACCATCTGTTGCTTGACCTGATCGTGCACCGGTGCTTCCCGAGTGGCCATAAAACGTGTGCCCATGTTGATGCCATCGGCGCCCATGGCCAACGCTGCCGCCAAACCCCTGCCGTCTCCAAAACCGCCGGAGGCCAGGAAGGGAATCTTCAGACGCCGCGCAGCAAGTGGCAGGAGGATGAGATTTGTGACATCGTCCTCGCCCGGGTGTCCGGCGCACTCGAAACCGTCCACGCTGACAATATCACAACCGATCTTCTCGGCTTTCAGGGCATGGCGGATGGAGGTGCATTTGTGCACCACGCGAATCCCGGCTGCCTTGAGCGCAGGCAGGTAGGGCTCGGGGTTGCGGCCCGCAGTCTCGACGATTTTCACGCCGGACTGGATGACAACATCCAGATATTCCTCATAGGGCACCGGCTTTATGGTTGGCAGGATGGTCAGATTGACGCCGAATGGCTGATCGGTCATCTCCCGACAGCGCCTGATCTCCTCTGCCAGGGCTTGCGGTGAAGGCTGGGTCAGCGCGGTCAGTATACCCAGGCCACCGGCATTGGAGACCGCCGAGGTCAACTCGGCGCGCCCGACCCATTGCATGCCTCCCTGCACGATCGGATGGCGTATGCCCAGCATTTCGGTGATGCGGGTTTTCATGCTCGTATTCCTTCTACAGACAGTCCGAATTCGTAAAAGCCCCGGATTATAGCGACAAATCCTGCCACGGTAACAGACGGCAGGCGATGCTGGTATCATGCCGCTGCACCGAAACGGATGGGAGCCCGAAGATATTGGCCGCAGAACAGGCGGGAACAGAAAGCACTGATCCAAAGATGCGCCACTGGTTGCTCATCATGGTGCTGGTCAGCGGCTTCACGCTGCCACTGATGCTATCGGCGAGCAATGTCGCACTACCCGCCATTGCCACGGACCTGCAGCTCGACGCCGTGTTATTAAGCTGGATTCCCCTGATCTATCTCATGGCCAGCGCCATGTTTGTTGTGATTTTCGGCCGTGTGGCCGACAATAGCGGACGCAAGCGGATCTTCCTGCTGGGCACCACTGCCGTGATCCTCAGCTCGACCCTGGCGGCACTATCACCAAACGCTGCGATACTGCTCCTTGCCCGCTTCCTCCAGGGTGTCAGCGCCGCCATGCTGTACGCCACCCAGATGGCCCTGGTCAGCTCGGTCTTCCCTCCCTCGCAACGGGGCCGTGTGATCGGCCTGGTGGTTTCATCGATCTATGTGGGCCTGGCCGCAGGGCCTTTGCTGGGCGGCTTTGTCATTGATACGCTCGGCTGGCGTTTCGCTTTCCTTTTGCAATTACCTTTGGCGGCGGTTGTTCTCTGGATCGGCTTGTTCCGGGTCCGGAGTGAGTGGCACGCACCACTCACCCAGGCCTTCGATTTGCCCGGAGCTGTGCTCTACGCCAGTGCAATCCTGTTTTTGTGCCTTGGTGTATCACTCCTGCCCGCTCCCCAGAGTGCCGTCCTGCTGGTGCTCAGT
>PWQG01000451.1 GCA_003556835.1 Gammaproteobacteria bacterium | reverse complement strand
CGGGTGGTCGTTGATCTGTTCCGGAATCGGCCAGCGTAGCTGCCTCTGGCGAATGATGATCCCGCTGACACGGCGTCCTTCGATGTGGGGTCGGATGCCGAGACGGGTGGTTTCAACTTCGGGTAATTCTGGCATGAAGAGTAGGGGCTTATGGATTGCGGTTTGCGGACGTTCATTATACATTGAAATGTCTACCCCGGCGTGGAACGACGCCTTGCCGGGGCGGATGCAGCTGCTGAGTGATCCCGAATAATACAACGATTGCGCGTTTCAGAGGCGCAGTACCGGAGAAAAAGGGGTTGGCGATGTACAGACATTCCCTGGCAAGCAGTTTTCTGGTTTGGCTGATTGCCGTATCCATGCTTCCCGCCGCACAGGCAAACGAGGAGCCGCGGCAGAGTCGTGTGCTGCTGTTTGATACGGCGCACACGCTTGAGGTCGCCGAAAGCGCATCAATCCTGCCCGTCAGTCATTTTGCACCGCAAGCTCCGGATCATCGCGCAGCCGCGCTTCCGGAGTTCACATGGCCGGGCGAGGGCTGGTTGCCGGAGGAGGCACCTGAAGAGGAACACCCCGGACTGGTGGCCGATGCATCGCGTTACGAAGCTTCCCTGCAGGATCTGGAAAGCAATGGAGCCTGGGACGACAGCCTGGCACAGGAGCTGCTCTCCCTGGGCGCAGTGCAGCAGCGCTTGGGTGAACACCTGCAGGCCATAGAAACCTTTGATCGCGCCACCCACCTCACCAGGGTCAATCGGGGCCTGTACTCCCTGCAGCAGATGCCGGCGGTCGAGAGTCGTATCGCCAGCTTTCTTGCCCTGGGCGACTGGGAAGAAGCCGACCGGCTGCAACAGTATGCGTTTCATGTGTACACCCGGGCCCTGGAATCCGATGATCCGGCACTGATTCCTGCCCTGGAGCGCCTCGCGAGCTGGCATCTGACCGCTTTCTTCCGGTCGCTTGACGAATTTCCACCCGATCGCCTGTTTGACGCGTATACACTGTATGAAAAGGCGCTGGTGCTCTCCACCAGGAGTCCGGAGCGTGACATCCAGCAGGAGATTGAATACCTGAACCAGATGGTGGGCGTTGCCTATCTGGTGGCGCGCACATCATCCCGTCAGTACTCCGGCTTGCCCTCCGCCTCCCGAAACGGTGACATGGCCCGGCTGGCAAACAGTGATGCGAGAATTTCCCGCAATGAGCTGCATCGGGCCAATGGATATGGGCAGGGGGAAGCGGCGCTGGAACGCATCATTTCGCTGCACGAGCATCTTTCACAGCAGGATGAGTCGCTGGTGCTGGATCGGGCGGAAGCGATTGCCCGACTGGGTGACTGGTATGTGTTGTTCGATCGGCGCCGATCGGCGACGGAGGCTTATGAGCGTGCCTGGCAATTATTGGATGCACATGATCCGCAGCAGGCCGAGGCGTTCTTTGCCCGGGTTCCGGTATTGCCACAGTTTCCCACCTTCAGCGACGAACGGCGTCTGGCGGTTCACGAAGTGATTCCGAAAAAAATGCAGGCCGGTTATGTGGATGTGAGGATGGCCGTAAATCAGCACGGCCGTACCAGAAATATTGAAGTGGTCGACCGATTGCCCGCAGACAACGAGAATGTTTCGGCCCGTCTGGCCCGCGACCTGCGGACCACACGCCTGCGGCCCCGCGTCATCGATGGTGAAACGGTGGATACCGATCGGGTCAGCCTGCGCTTTCCCTACTGGTATTGAGCCTGCCGAAACAGGCTCGTGCAAAGAAAGCCCTGTCCCTGCCGGTCAGAGTGAAAAGAACGATCATTGGAAGAGGTATGGTAATGCGACTGCGCGGTATGAAATTCCTGGCGACTACCAGTGCACTGGCCCTGGTGCTGGCGGGTTGTGAGTCGACCCAGCAACAACAGCAACCACAGCCGCCCCAGCCACCCTCGGCCAGCAGCCCGGCATCCATGCCGTCGCCGTCGCAACCTTCACAGAGCGGTGGGGGGCAGTCTTCGCCTTCGACGCCTAGCCAATCCTCAACGGGCAGCAGCGGTGGCAGTTCCGCGCCCTCGTCCCCGAGCAGCAGCGGTGGCGCCTCGTCGCCCGCTGGCGGTAGTGCCATGCCTTCGGGTGGTGGCAGTGCGGGTTCCTCTGGTGGCGCGGCCTCGCCATCCGGTAGCGGCAGCGCTGGTTCCTCCTCGACGACCAGCGGTGGTGTAACAGTGGGCACCGGCATGCCGGGCATGCCTGAAATTCCCGTTTTCGACAGCGGTCGTGGTAGCAGCTCCGGCGGCAGCCAGGGTGGCGCCAGCAGCTCACCGTCCGGTACGAATGGCGCATCAGGCACTGCCGCTGCGGACGGATCCGGTGAACGGGGCGATTCGCCCGGTGCGGCTGGCCCCGGTGGTATGGATGATGGTTCTGGTGGTAGTACCGCTGGCGGCGGCGCCGTGACGGGCGGTCCGACAGGCGGTGGTGCTGCGGGATCTGGCGGCGGAAGCGGTGGCGACGCGGCAGCTGGTGGAGGTGGCGCGGTTCCGGCCGCGTTGCCCGGCGGGCGTGGCGATGGCTCCGGTCCCCTGACCCGGGAAGAGCGCCTGGCGGTGCTGGAAGGTACCCTGGGTGAAGGATTTGAGGAATTCGACGGTCTGATTCTGGCGGAGCGCTCCAGGGCCCAGCGTGAGCGGGATGAGGCGGGCGCTGATCCGGGTGGTCTGTATGAGGATGAAGGTGATCGGGGTGGTCCCGGAGGTGGTACCATCTGGGATGCCGGGGGCATTGAGGGCATGATTGAAAGTTCCTCTGGCGGTGGTGGCACAGTCGCATCCAGATCGGATGGCGGCCAGGGGCCCGAGTCGGGTGGGTCCGGTGGCTCCATGGGCGGCCCGCAGGGTGGCCCGGTTTCCGAGAGTGATGAAGATCTGTACCCGGTGCCGGATGATATCCCCAGTGGTCGCAACGATGATGTGGTGGCCCGCCAGATTCGCGAGGCGGCCCAGCGCGAGTCCGACCCCGAATTGCGGGAGGCCTTGTGGGACGAATATCGCCGGTATACAGGACTGGAATGATGAGTGATGTGGTAATGGGTGGAAGCATGTTTACAAAGCAAGATCAGATCCCGGTTTCTGGCTTGGCGCTGTTGCGCGCGATGGCTGGTCTGCTGCTGGCATTCCTGCTCATCGGTTGTGCCTCGACCACAGTCAAGTCGACTGAATTTGTTCCGGTGACGCAGGGGCAGGTGCCCGACGAGGAGTCCCTGCTGATGGATGTCGGAGTGCTGGTGTTTGATCCGGGCATAGACGAAGTGGATGAGCGCGACCTGGACCGCACCAACCTGGAAATCCGTCGTGCCGAAGCACAATACGCGCCCTACCTCATGGCCGAGACCCTGCAGCGCTCCGGCAGCTGGGGAGTGGTGCGCATCCTCCCGTCGGACAGAAGCATCATGGATGTCTATGTGGACGGCCAACTGCTGTTGTCCAATGGCGAGGGCATGATCGTCCGGGTCACCGTGACCGATGCCACTGGCCGCGAATGGTACACGCGCCTCTATGAAGAACACATCAGCCAGTTCAGCTACGATCGCACACAGCGGCAATCTCACGATCCTTTCCAGGTGATCTATAACCAGGTTGCCAATGATCTGCTTGAGTACCGGCAGAACAACATTTCCGACGATCAGATCCGTAACATTCGCCAGGTGGCGGAGCTGCAATTTGCAGCCAATTTTGCGCCGGAGATATTTTCCGACTATCTGAGCGTTGATGACCGGGGTATCACCCGTGTCGAGCGCCTGCCAGCGGACAATGATCCGTCCCTGCGCCGCATTCGTGACATACGCGAGCGCGATCATCTGTTTGTTGATACCGTACAGGACTACTACGCAACGTATGCGCGCCAGATGCGCGGGCCCTATGATGCCTGGCGTGAGCAGAGTTACCGCGAGACCATGGCCCTGGAAGCCACGGAACGCTCGGCCCGACGCCGCTTCATTGCCGGTACCGCTGCCGTGGTGGGGGGTATCGCCTCGGCCACCAGCTCCAACGCGGCGGTGCGCACCGGTGGTATGGTGGGTGTTGGCGCCGGTGCCTACCTGGTCCGCAGTGGCTTTGAACGCAGCGCCGAAGCCGAGATGCACATTGCTTCCCTGCGTGAGCTGGGTGAATCCCTGGAAGCCGAAGTGGCGCCCCGCATGATCGATCTGGAAAACCGCACCATCATGCTGACAGGTACGGTTGAGGAACAGTATGATCAATGGCGCGATGTTCTGGTCGAGATGTATCGCACAGAGGCCGGTGAAATCGAGTGAACGACACACCGGTCTGCTGCAGTGTGTGAAAGAAAAAGGGTGCCATGTCTGACAAATCATTAAAGCAGTCGCCGGACTCCGGCGGTGTGACGGTCGACGATCAGGTGGCAGGGTCCCGGGAAGGGGTCTCCATCTGGACCTGGTTGCTGTTCTCCTTGCTGGTGCTGCTGGCGCTGGCCGTCATATTCGTCCTGCCCCGTCTGGTGGAACAGTACGAACTGCCTTTCACCCAGCGTGCAGAGAGCACTGCTCCGGGGCCGGTGGTGGAATCCGCGCCAGTGGTCAATCCCGTGTCGCCTTTTGATGAGGCGCAGCGCGCCCGTCAACGCCGCGAAGCCCAGGATGTGCTGTCCAATCTGTTGACCCACCAGAGAACCCTCGATGACCTGGGCGTCGAACACTGGGCGGCTGAACCCTATGAGCGCGCCGTCGAAGCCGCCCGTGCCGGTGATACCCACTACCGCTCCGGTGAATTCGCGCTGGCGCTGGAAGAGTATCGTGAAGGTGAACAGCTGCTGGGGGCCCTGGTCGAAGAAGTGCCGGCCCGCTTCGAGGCAGCCATGGAGGCGGGGCAGGCCGCTCTGTCCGAACCGGATCCCCTGCGCGCTGAAGAACAGTATCAGCTGGCGCTCATGCTCGATCCGGAAAGCGAGGAAGCAGCCCGGGGGCTCGAGCGGGCGCTGAGTCTGGAGGAAGTGGAGAGCCTGGTCAATGCCGCCGAGCGCCTGCAGCGAGAGCGCCAGTTGTCCCGGGCCGAGGAGCGGCTGCAGGAGGCCCTGGCGCTGGATCCGGAACATCAGAGGGCGGACCGCTTGTTGGCGCGTAATGAAGAGCTGCGCATCGAAGCCGATTTCACCCATACCATGTCGCGTGGATTCTCCCTGCTACAGAACAATGAGCCGGATCGTGCCATCGAGGCCTTTGAGCGCGCCCTGGACATCCGGCCGGGAGCTGAACAGGCCCGTGAAGCGATCCGCAACACCCGTGCCCAGTTGACCAATGCTGCCATTGCCCAGCACCGCAGTCAGGCCCTTGTCTATGAGGAGGACGAGCGCTGGGAAGCGGCCGTGAATGAATACCGCGCTGCGCTGAATCTTGATCCCAATCTGGTTTTCGCCACGGAGGGACTGGACTATGCCGAGCGACGCCTGCAGTTGGATAGACTGTTGGAACAGGCTCTGGCCAATCCACGCCGTCTGGGTCAGCAGGAGGTGTTCGAATACACCATGGAAGTCTATCGCACCGGGCGCGACCTGGATGAAAGAGGGCCCCGGCTGGCCCGGCAGCTGGATGAATTGGAAGATCTTTTGGTCGAAGCCCGTGAACCGGTCAGTGTCAGCCTGCGTTCGGACAACCGCACGCAGGTGACCATCTACCAGGTGGGTGAGCTGGGGCAGTTTGACAATAGACGTCTGGACCTGCGTCCGGGACGTTATGTCGCTGTCGGCACCCGTCCGGGCTATCGTGATGTGCGCACCGAGTTCGAAGTCGGATTCGGTAGCGATCCGGGTACCGTGACCGTGATCTGTGAAGAACCGGTTTCAGGCCAGAGCGGGTGATGCCAGAGATGTCCGAACACAACAAGCAATCGCGGAACGGGGCCTTCAGCGAACGTATTGAGGCCGCCGATTTCAGTCCGCCGCCGCCGCCCGGGCGGCAGTGGCGGTTCCGTTTGCGTGCCTGGCATTTGCTCAGTGCCGGTTTTCTCATGCTGGCCGGCTCGGCTGCCTGGTTCGTGCTGACCGCAAAATCGGTCTACGTCGAAGTCACACCAGCCGATGCCGCCATTGTTATTGAAGGTGGTACAGCCGTGCGCATCGGCGAACGGTACCTGATGCGCTCCGGTGATTATCAGGTCCGGTTCTCCCGTGCCGGTTATTTTGATCGCGAGGCGGAGCTTGAAGTGGGGGAGCCGACGGCGCAGACGCACAGTTACGCGCTGGAACCGCGGCCCGGTATTGTCGACATCCAGGCACTGGATGAACAGGGCCAGAGCTTGACCGGAGCGCGCGTGCGCGTGGATGGCGTGGATGTCGGTAGTACGCCGCTACAGAACCTGTCGCTGAGTCCGGGCGAGTACGAAATCGAGCTGCTGGGCGAGCGTTACCTGCCCCACACGGAACGCCTCACCGTGGCGGGCAGGCTGCAGGAGCAGGAGTTGACCGTGGAACTAGAGCCGGCCTGGGCAACCGTTGCATTCCGCACCGAACCGGCGGGCGCCGAACTCATGGTCAATGATGAAGTGGTGGGGGTGACACCGCTTCAGGCTGAACTGATGCAGGGCGCCAATGCAGTCACTCTCAAACTTCCCGGTTACAAGGCCTGGCAGGATGACCTGGTGGTGCGTGCCGGAGAAGACCGTGAATTGCCTGAAGTCGAACTGGAAGCGGCAGACGGCCTGGTCTTCATCCGCTCCGTCCCCGGTGGCGCCAATGTCACCATCAACGGAGAATTTCGTGGCCAGACGCCTCTGGAAGTGGCACTGACGCCTGAGCGCGAGCACGAACTCCAGCTGTTTCGCAGTGGTTTTGCCACCACGGTACGTCGCCTGGAGACGCGGCCGGACGAGGAACGCAACATAACGGTCTCACTCGAACCCATCACCCATCCGGTGCGGGTGCGGGCCGATCCCCCCGATGCGGACCTTTATGTCAACGGTGAACTGATGGGAGCGGCAGATCAGACACTGGAACTGCTGGCGGCCAATCAGCGCATCGAGATCCGCAGGGACGGTTATGTGCCCTGGGTCAGCAATTT
Source organism: Gammaproteobacteria bacterium (assembly GCA_003556835.1). Taxonomy (GTDB): domain Bacteria; phylum Pseudomonadota; class Gammaproteobacteria; order Pseudomonadales; family Pseudohongiellaceae; genus PWQG01. The sequence goes on along the minus strand of PWQG01000451.1, from coordinate 12,452 downwards.
TACCTCGCGCCCGGGGCTGGACCAGGAGATCCGGGTCAGCCTCAAGACCGAAGAGCAGGCCCGACGGGAAGCAATCGAGCCGGAAATCAACACGGTGGCCGGCCAGACCCTGAAGCTGTTCGAACCACATGCCTTCACCATGGGGGCATCGCGACGCGAGCCGGGCCGGCGGGCCAATGAGACCTTGCGTGACGTGGTGCTGGAGAAACCGTTCTACCTGTCACTCACCCCGGTCACCAATGCCCAGTATCGGCAATTCGACCCCGAACACATGTCCGGAGCGGTGCAGGGACAGACACTCGACCGCCCCAACCAGCCGGTGGTCTCGATCGACTGGCTGCAGGCGGCGCGCTATACCAACTGGCTCAGCGAAGAGGAGGGGCTGCAACCCTTCTACGTCATCGAGGATGATGCGGTGGTGGCGATCAACGCCGATTCCACAGGTTATCGCCTGCCCACCGAAGCCGAATGGGAATGGGCTGCGCGCAGCGATGGCACGGGTGATATTCATCGTTTTGCCTGGGGTGACGACTGGCCGCCACCGGAGGGATCCGGCAATTTTGCCGACATGTCGACCCGCAATTTTCTCGGCCAGTACCTGCGCGGTTATGACGACGGTTTTGTCGCGACCTCCAATGTGCGCGAGTTTCCGGCCAATGCCAATGGGCTGTACGATATGGCTGGCAATGTGTCCGAATGGGTACATGATGTCTATGGTGCGGTCAGTGGACTGAGCCTCACCGCCGAGGTCGATCCACTGGGGCCTGAGGACGGTCGTTATCGTACGGTGAAAGGCTCGAGCTGGCGTCATGGCTCGATGACCGAGTTGCGTTTTTCCTTCCGGGACTTTGCCGAGGAGCCGCGTAATGACCTGGGCTTCCGCATCGCCCGTTACCTTGGGGAGTGAGCCGGTGAAATCGATTCTGTTGCTACTGTCCCTGCTGTGCCTGTTCCATGCCGGTCCCGCCCTTTCCCAACCTTCGGAGCCGGAGGAAGCCCAGGAAGAGAACACAGCGGAGCCGTCGGGGGAGGAGGAAGAGGCGCCTGACCTCGATAGCGCGCCAATCGCGGAAGTCGACACGGAGGAGGAAGTCGAGCAGGACTCGCCCGCGCGTTTCATCCCCTCGGAACAGATTTCCCAGGACCTGGGCGTTTCCTTCCCTGCTGACATATAGGACGATTCATGAAGCAGAAGTACCTCTCGGAAGTCATCTACCAACTGTTTGCCCTGATCATTGTCATCATCGTTGTGCACGCCATCTATGTGGCGGTGATCCGGCCCAATGCCGAGATCATCCAGGAACAGCAGACCGCCATGCAGGAGGCCGACGAGACCTTTGTGCCCGATCGCTCGGTGTACATCATCCTGCGCGACATGGAGCAGGAGATCTGCATCATCCTGTTCTTCTGGGCCCTGTCCATGATGGCGATGAAGCTGGTGCGAACCATGCGGGAGCGGGCGCTGCTCGATCGTACACTGCTGCAGGTCAGCGAAGGCACCAGTATCCTGCCCGAGGACGCACGCAACTACGCCCGGCCCGTGCAGGCCCTGCCACAACAGGAGCGCCGTTACCTGTTGCCACGCATGATACTGACCGGGCTGCATCGCTTTGGCACCACCGGCAGCATCCAGGCCACCTCCAGCACCATCAAGGATCTCAGTGACGGGGAAGCCGAGCGTCTCGAAAGCGAACTGACCATCATCCGCTACATTGCCTGGGCGATTCCCTCCATTGGCTTCCTGGGGACGGTGCGCGGTATCGGTACCGCGCTGGGGCAGGCCCACCAGGCCGTGCAGGGCGACATCGTTGGCGTGACGGTGAGTCTGGGCATGGCCTTCAACTCCACTTTCGTTGCCCTGTTGACCAGCATCCTGCTGATGTTCCTGCTGCACCAGTTGTCGCTGATGCAGGATCGTCTGGTGCTCGACAGCCAGAACTACACGGACGAAAACCTCATTGCCTATCTCCAGGTACCGGATCGGGATGGTGAGGAATGAGCCTGCGGGTACTCGAACTCAATGACCAGGGGCTCAGCCTGAGTGACGGTGAGCAGGAACTGGTCCGCAGTCCGGCTTTTGTGCTCGCGGAAAATGGCCGCCTGCTGTTCGGGGAAGAGGCCGCGGGCCGCAGTCGAATCAATCCGGTCGATTGCAACAACCGCTTCTGGTACGAACTCAATATGGACCCCCTGAACCGGCCGTTGGCGCATTTTCGTCACCATGCCGATATCGCCCATGCCCATCTGCAGCACCTGGCGCAAAGTGGTGCTGACGGCGCTGGAGAAGACAGGGCGTCCGGAGGCGAGGTCATTGTTGCCGTTCCCCCGAGCTTTGACCGTGAGCAATTGCGTGTCCTGGCCGCGATACTGGACCATAGCGACTTCACGCCGTTGGCCATGGTGGATGCTTCGGTGGCCCAGGCTGCGGCCCGGGCCGGGGAAGGACCGGTGGTGCTGCTGGATATGCAATTGCACCAGATGCTGCTTTCAGTGATCGCGGTCGAGGATGGTATGGTGCTGCGTCGCCACCGGGTCCGCATGCCGGGGCTGGGCTGGGACCACCTGGGCAATGCCCTGATGCAGCTGCTTACCGATACGTTCATCCGGCAGTCGCGTTTCAATCCACAGCACAATGCCGAATGGGAACAGTATCTGTTCAATGCCCTGCCAGGCTGGTTGCAGCAGGAGGCCGGTCCCGATGACACACTGAGCCTGGAAATCGACACAGGCAGCAGCGTATATCGCGCGGAACTGACTCGTACCGCCATCCATGCCCGGCTACGGTCGGATTATGAGCGCCTGCTGCAGCATCTTGAGGATCTGCCGGAACCGGTCGCTGGACTGCTTTACACCGAGCGCTGTGCCGGGCTGCCGGGTTTCCGCAGTTTCCTGCAATCGGCGTTGCCGGAATCGCTGCCAGCCGGCGAACCCCTGGGGCGTCGGCAACTGGTCGACAACTGCCTGCAGGCACAGGACTTCCTGATCGCCGAGCCGGATGCGCTGCACTACATCACGGCCCTGCCGCAGCCGGGGTCGACGGAACCGGCAGTAGAGGTACAGTCGGTCCCGGCTCCAACGGATGACGAAGTGCCAACCCATCTGCTGCTGGCGGGACAGGCGCGACCCCTTGGCCGGGGCCTTTTGTTGTGCCAGTCGGGTCGGGAGTTGTGTCTGTTGCCCGTTGATGCGGAGGTTCAGGGGCGCCTGCTGGGCAAAATCCTGGCTGCAGACGGTCAATTCCACGTGCAGGCTGAAAATGGCGCCCTGCGCCTGGAGACGGATGACAATACACAGCGGGCCGCGCGGGCGGGAGATCGTCTGCTGGTGGAAGATGGCTCCGACGCGGCCATGCAACTGATACGGGTCCACAATGGCTGATCGACGCAAGAAACGTGGCATATTCAACCCCCTGAGCCTGGCATTCCTGGATGTCATGTCCTGTGGTTTTGGTGCCGTGGTGCTGCTGTTCCTGATCCTGGATCATACGGCTCGAGAGGAGCGGGGCGACGTTGACCCGACCCTGGCGGCCGAGGTCGCCCTGCTGGATACCGAGGTGCGCGAGGGTGAAGAAAATCTGGCGCAACTGCGTAACACCCTGGCCGAGGTCAGTCTGGAAGTGGTCGAGGCGCAAGGGCGTGCAAACCGGATCCAGAGTGAAATTGATGATTTTCTCCTGCAGTTGGCCGAGCTGGAAGGCACCACCATGGCCAGCGAGGAAAGTGTGGAGCAGCTGCGCGCCGACATCCAGTCGCTGGAGGAGGATCTGATGCGCATGCAGGCCAGTGCGCCGGAGGACACCGGTTCGGATGCCCGGGCCTTCCTGGGCGACGGGCAGCGCCAGTATCTCAGTGGCATGTACATGGGCGGCAATCGCATCCTGATCCTGCTGGATGTATCGGCCAGCATGCTGGATGAGACCCTGGTCAATATCATCCGCACGCGGAACATGGGGGAAGAGGCTCGGCGCCGGGCACCGAAATGGCAACAGGCGGTGCGTACCACCGAGTGGATCCTGAGTAATATGCCGATAGGCAGTCAATATCAGGTCCTGGCCTTCAATGATCAGGTGTTTCCGGCGCTGCCAGGCAGCGATGGGCAATGGCTGGAAGTGGCGGATGAGGAAGAATTGAACCGGATGGTGGATGCGGTGCGCAGCCTGACACCCGAACGGGGTAACAATCTGCAGCGGGGTTTCCAGTCACTTGCCCAGATGTCACCGCCGCCGGACAATGTGTACCTGATTACGGACAGCCTGCCCACACAATCGAACAACACCCGGGACACCAGCGGCCTGGTCACTCCCCGGCAGCGTCTTGAGATGTTCTGGCTGGCTGTGGAATCGCTGCCGCGCAATATCCCGATCAATACCGTGCTGCTTCCCATGGAAGGGGATCCCAGTGCCCCGGCGGTTTTCTGGGAGCTGGCCATCATGTCGCGAGGTTCATTCATCACCCCATCGAAGGACTGGCCCTGATGCGTAGACGACGCGAACCGGAAAGCTCCAATATCGCCTTCCTTGATGTCATCTCCTGTGGCTTCGGGGCGATCATCCTGTTGCTTGTGATCACCGAAAGTTCGGCACCGGTTTCCCTGGATCCCACCATCGATCCCGATGACATGCCGGTGGCCGAGCTGCAGGAACAGTTGTTCGAAATCCGGGGGGAAACGCAGGTGGTCAATCGCGAGCTCGATGCCCGCCGGGAACAGATCTCCGTGTACCGCGAGCGTGTCGCCCGCCTGCAGGATGAGTTGTCCGACATCCAGGGCCGGTATGCGGCTTCGGTGGACATGGCTGATGAACGGCAGGACGAACAGCGCCAACTGGCCATTGCCCGGCAATCCCTGAGTGCGGAAATGCAGCGCCTGCTGGGCGAAGACCACACCCCGGACAACAACATGATCGGCGGCATTCCCGCCGACAGCGAATACATCATTTTCGTCATCGACACCTCGGGCAGCATGTTCTTCAACACCTGGCCACGAGTGCTGTCCATGATCGAGGAAGTGCTGGATGTGTACCCGGAAGTGAAGGGCATGCAGATCATGAATGACATGGGTGACTACATGTTCAGTTCCTTCCGTGGTGAATGGATTCCTGACACGCCGGCGCGGCGCCAGGCGGTGATCAACACCCTTCGGACCTGGTCGCCCTTCAGCAACAGCAGTCCGGTGGAGGGTATCACTCGCGCACTGAACACCTTCGCCTCACCGGATGACAAGGTCAGCATTTTTGTATTCGGTGACGACTTCCTGCCCGGCGGTTCCATAAGGCGGGTGGTGGAAACCGTTGACCGGCTCAATCCGCGGGATGAGAATGGTGATCCCATGGTGCGAATCCATGCCGTCGGATTCCCGGTCCTGTTCGATCTGGATCCACGTTATCAGGAAAGTCTGTACAACTTTGCTACACTGATGCGGGAACTGACACACCGCAATGGCGGCAGCTTTGTCGGCCTGAATGCCTATTAGCCATGACAAACCGAGGTATGCGCTTATGAATTTGCGAAGTTACACAGGGGCATTGCTGCTGGCCTGTGCTGCGCTGCTGCTGACAGCCTGCGGAGCCACTTCGGTCAATGTCGATGGGCGGTATCCGACACCCAATATTGCGGCCATGCCGCTGACCCTCGGGGTCTATTATGACGAGGCCTTCCGCGAGCATCAATATATCGAAGTGTCGGACCGGGGCAGTGATGAATACCTGGTCAACAGCGGACAGTCACATATCGAGCTGTTCAACACCATCCTGCCGGCGATGTTCCAGCAGGTGGTACAGATGGACTCGCCCACGGCCGATGCCGGGGTTGATGCCGTGTTCATTCCCAGCATCGACGAGTTCCAACTGGCCATCCCTGCCAAGACGCGCCTTGACTCCTTTGAAGTATGGGTCCGTTACAACCTGCGTCTGGCCACGCCCCAGGGCGGTACTATTGCCGACTGGGTGTTGACCGCCTACGGCAAGGTGCCCGACGAGACATTCCGTTCCACCGAGCGTGGCATCAATGACGCCACCGTGGCGGCGCTGCGGGACCTGGGTTCGAATTTCACACTGAGTTTCACGGCCGTGCCGGAGGTGCGCGACTGGTTGCGTCTGCAGCAACAATCCACGGCACTGAATTGAAGTAAAAACCGGATTCAACCTGTCTGAATCAGGAGAGGCCGGATTCCATGTTGGAATACCGGAGCGGGTCAGCCCCCGGCTGGAGGGTCACAATGAAGGAAAACAAACACAAATGGCAGATGCTTGCCAAGCTGCCGGCATTGCTTTGCGCGGCGATGCTGGCATTGCTGGGCAGTGCCTGCACCACCACCACCATCGATGAGTTCCGGCAGGGTGAGACCGGCATCGAGGAGGGTGAGGCGGTGGTCATACTTGGCCGTCGGCAGGGTAGCAATTATGAAACCCGGGCCGAGTTTGTGCAGTGCGTGGGTGAGCGCATGAGTCGCGGTCGCGATGGGATTTACGTGATACCGGAACAGGAGTTTGTCGATTCCCTGTTCCCCTGGTTCGAGCCACGCACCGCGCCGATGCGCAGCACTGATCTGGAACAACTGATGGCGCAGCCGGTGGTGACGGACAGGATCAACGAATACGGTATCCGCTACATTGTCTGGCTGGACGGGCAGACGGAAACCACCAATCGCATGGGGTCGATGTCCTGTTCGATAGGGCCCTATGGTGGTGGCTGTTTCGGTTTCGGCTCCTGGGAGGATGACTCCAGCTTTGAAGCTCGGGTCTGGGATGTTTCCTCCTATCAGAACGTTGGCACCATCAGTGCCGATGCCACCGGTCAGTCCTACATGCCGGCCGTGGTTGTGCCGATTCCCCTGCTGGCCCGGGTCGAGGCGAATGCCTGCAGCAGTCTGGCCAATCAATTGAAAACCTTCGTCAATGGTGATTGAAACGATGTCTTACGCTAGCAAGCCCCGCACAAACTGGTGCCTGGACTGGCGGAGTCTGCGCACGGCGTTATTGGTCCTGTTCGGTGCCGGCTGGCTGCTGTCCTGTGCGGTCAATCCGGCCACCGGTCGCGGCAACCTGGTGATGATGTCGGAGAACCGTGAGCTGGATATCGGCAGGGAGGAGCATGAAAAGGTCATCACTTCCATGCCGATCATGGAGGAAAACGAGCTGACGGCCTACGTAAACGAAGTCGGCCAGCGCCTGGTGGAAGCCAGTCACCGGCCGGACCTGGAGTTTACGTTCACGGTGGTGGACAGCCCGGAAATCAATGCTTTTGCCCTGCCCGGTGGCTACATCTACATCAACCGGGGGCTGCTGGCCTATCTCAATTCCGAGGATGAGCTGGCGGCGGTGCTGGCGCATGAGATCGGCCATGTCACGGCCCGTCATGCCATCCAGCAACATGCGCGGGGACGCCTGGGCAGCACGGCCGCCGGTGTGGGCGGTTTCGTGGCGGCCGTGGCCACCGGTAATATCTATATCGGCTCGGAGCTGGCCCAGCTCGGTTCCTTGTGGACCCAGGCCGGCGTTAGCGGTTTCGGGCGCGAGCACGAACTGGAGGCGGACAGCCTGGGCGCGGAATATCTCTACAATGCCGGCTACGATCCCATGGCAGTGATCGATGTGTTGTCGGTGCTGAAGAACCAGGAGGATTTCAATGTCCGCGTGGCCGGGCAGCGGGCCGGCTATCATGGACTGTTCGCCACCCACCCCCGCAATGATGTGCGCCTGCAGCAGGCCGTTGCCCAGGTCGGGGAGATGACCGAAGATCGCCGACTGGATGCGGATCCAGCGCGGTTCCGCGAACACATCCAGGGGCTGGTCTTTGGCCAGCGACAGGGTGGTCAGGGGCGCAACCGCTACTATCAGGACGTTATGGGCTACACCATGGTGTTCCCGGAGGACTGGACCACCAGCGAGACGCCCAGCACGGTTACCGCCCGCTCCGCCGACGAGGCTGCCAGCCTGCGGGTGGAGGTGCGCCGTATGCAGCAGATGACCGAGCCGCATCGCTATCTGCGAGATGCTTTTGATGTTGACGAGTTGCAACAGACCGAGCAGCTCAGCCAGTTCCGACTCCAGGGTTACACCGGAACCCGGACAAATCCGGAAACCGGCCGCCAGGAACGACTGGCGGTGGTTTATGTGGGACTGCGCGCTTTCCTGTTCCGTGGCGAAATATATGATCCGGAACGCATTGATGAGCTGGACCGGTATCTGCTGGCGTCCATCCGGACTTTCCGTCTGACGCAACCGCGTGAGCGGCAGGGGGCCTCGGGTGACCTGACCGTGCAGTTCGTGCAGGTGGGTGAGAATTTCAATTGGAGCAGTCTGGCCCGGCAGAGCCGCATTGCCCAGTATCCCGAAGAGATTCTGCGCCTGATCAACGGCTATTATCCGATCGGGGATCCCGAGCCGGGTGACTGGGTCAAGATATTGCGCTAGTCTTGCCAGCGCTGGCTTCCAATCCGGGCAGCCAATCGACGTTGTTGAGTCTGGATCAGGGAATGAAGATTGTCGATCTGAAATTCGTACCCGAACATCTGCCCAAGCTGGCGGAATGGCATCATGCCGAATGGAGTTATATCAATCCGCAGCGCAGCCTGTCCGAACGCATTGATGAGATGCACAGTCATCTCGGCGAAGAAGCGGTTCCCACTACCCTGGTTGCCGAAGAGCAAGGCCGGCTGCTGGGTTCCGCCTCTGTATTGACGCATGACATGGACATCCATCAGGACAAGACGCCCTGGCTGGCCAGTGTCTATGTGGCGCCGCAGGCCCGTCGCAGTGGGCTCGGTTCCGGTCTGGTCCGGCAGGTGATGGCGCATACCGCCGCGGCAGGCCTTTCTGAAATGTTCCTCTACACCATGGATCAGGAAGCCCTGTATCAGCGGCTTGGCTGGCAGACCCTGGGCCGCGAGAACTATCACGGGGTCGACGTGATCATCATGCGCGCGGCGCTGTCCGCATGAACCAGTATTCCGCACTTGCCCTGTCCCTGTTTGTGGCCTTTGTTGCTGCAGCCACCGGAGGTGCCGGCTCGGCCGGTGCCGGAGAATTCTACGAACAGATGCAATTGCCGGCCTGGGCGCCACCGGGCTGGCTGTTTGCGCCGGTGTGGACCATCCTGTACTTCCTCATGGCCATTGCCGCCTGGCTGGCCTGGCGCGCCGACGATTGGTCCCGGACCGGTCCCGCCCTGTCGCTCTACCTGACACAATTGCTGGTCAATTCCCTGTGGAGCTGGCTGTTCTTCGCTTGGCGCCTGGGTGGTGTAGCGTTTACCGAGATTCTACTGCTGATTGTGCTGCTCTCAGGCACCGTGGTGCTGTTCTATCGCCTGCGACCGCTGGCTGGCCTGTTGATGCTGCCCTACCTGGCCTGGGTCTGTTTTGCCGCCGTGCTCAATTATTCCGTCTGGCAGCTCAATCCGGGCATGTTGTAAGGCGCATGGCTGGGCCGGCCACGGCGCTCATCCGTTTTCCAGGCCTTCCCAGCGCTCGTACAATGTCGCAAGTTTTCCTTGCAGCGCTTCGAGGTCGGCAACCGCCTGCTCCACCTGCTTGGTTTCACCGTCGAAGAATCCGGCTTCGGCCATGCGTGACTCGAGTCCCGCAATCTTTTCCTCGGTCTGTTCGATGTCCCGGGTGACGCGGTCGAGTTCCTTTTTCTGCTTCTGTTCCTGCTTGTTGGATGAGCGAGCATTGGCCTGCCTGTTGTCTGCGGAGGGCTTGGGCTGCTTCGTGGTTTTCTTTTCCGACTTGCGCAGTGTCTGTCCCGCCGGTGCGCTCAGTGCCGCCATGTCCCCGCCCTGGCGTAGCCAATCCGAGTAGCCGCCCACATATTCACGGATGACACCCGGCCCTTCGAAAATGATGCTGCTGGTGACCACATTGTCGAGGAAGCGCCGGTCGTGGCTGACCAGCAGTATGGTGCCGTCGAACTCGAGGAGAATCTCTTCGAGCAGCTCCAGGGTCTCCATATCGAGATCATTGGTGGGTTCGTCGAGCACCATGACATTGGCCGGTTTGCTGAACAGTTTGGCCAGTATCAGACGATTCTGCTCCCCCCCGGAAAGTGACTTGATCGGTTGGCGGACACGGCGCGGTACAAACAGGAAGTCCTGCAGATAACTGATGACATGGCGTTCCCGGCCATTGATATTGATGAATTCGCGGCCTTCGGCCAGGTAGTCGAAAACATTCTGCTTCGGGTCCAGGTCGGCGCGCAGTTGATCGAAATACAGCACTTCGAGGTTGGTGCCACGTTTGATCTTTCCGCTCTGGGGTTCCAGGCGGCCGAGCAGCAGCTTGAGCAGGGTGCTCTTGCCACCACCGTTGGGGCCGATGAAACCGACCCGGTCACCACGCAGGATCTTGGTCGAGAAATCGCGGATGATGGGTTCGCCATCATAGGCAAAGTTGATGTGTTCGGCTTCCACCACGATTTTCCCCGAGCTGCCCGCCTGTTCCACGTTGAACTGGGCTTTGCCCGGCAGTTCGCGGCGTTGCTGGCGTTCCTCGCGCATCTTCACCAGCGCCCGCACCCGGCCTTCGTTGCGGGTACGCCGCGCCTTGATGCCCTGGCGTATCCATTTCTCTTCTTCGGCCAGCTTGCGGTCGAACTCGGCGCTGGCCTTGTCCTCGGCGGCCAGCAGTTGTTCGCGTCGCACGAGGTATTCCTCATAGGGGCAGTCCCAGGCGCGCAGGCGTCCGCGGTCCAGATCGATGATGCGATTGGTGGTGTTCTGCAGGAATTGCCGGTCGTGGGTGATGATCAGGACCGAGCCGCCGAATTCGTTCAGTGTCTTTTCCAGCCACTCGATGGTGGGGATGTCCAGGTGGTTGGTCGGTTCGTCCAGCATCAGCAGGTCCGGCTCCCCGACCAATGCCCGGCCAATGGCCGCGCGCCGGCGGTTTCCACCCGACAGGTCCCGCATGGAGGTGTCAGCGGGCAGGGCAAGGGTGTCGATGGTGGCCTCGATGCGGTGTTCGGTGGCCCAGCCATCGGCCTGTTCGATCTTTTTCTGCAGGTCGCCCATGCGTGTCAGCAGTCGTTCGTCAGCGGCCAGGGCTGCACTGTCGTGGGTCAGTTTGTGATATTCGGCCAGCAGGGCGCCCAGCCCTTCCAGCCCCCCGGCGATGTATTCGTAGACACTTTCATCAGTGGCTTCGGGCAGGCTCTGGTCGAGCCAGGCCGTGCGGATGCCCTGGGCCCGCCACAACTCGCCGCTGTCGGCCTGGATGCTGCCGTGTAGCAGTTTCATGAAGGTCGATTTGCCCGCCCCGTTGGGGCCCAGTACACCGATCCGCTCACCTCTATGGATGGTGAGGTTGGCCCGGTCCAGCAGGGGCTGGTCGCCGAAGGCGAGGGATAATTCAGTGAGTCGCAGAAGCAGCATGGAATTCCTGTCGCGGTTGAACGAGCCACGCAGTATAAATCAAAGGGCCTATTGATTGTGTCCGGAAATGCATAATCAGCGCATTGGACCGGAGTCTGTGCAGCAATAGTCCACAAGCCGGCGGAGCCGGTGGTATGCTAGCGGCTGAGCACTGGCTATCCGCATGATCCACGTGGGTCCAGTGGTAAGAGGAGTCAGGCATGCAGAGCGGTAGCGGTGCAATGAATAGTGGAGAACCCGAAGGTCGGCCCCTCGATCTGCCGGGACTGTTGCAGTTGTTGCGCGATTGCGGTCACCTGACAGCAAAGGACGCCGACGCCGTGCTGCGGCAGAAAGCTGATGCCGGACAATCAAAAAAGCCCCTGCTCGCCTGGCTGGCGGAGCGTAATCTGCGCGACGCCCTGCCACCGCATCATCTGCTCGATCTGGAGAGCCTGACCCGGATCCTGGCGCAGCAGACCGGACACCCCCATTACCGCATCGATCCACTGAAGGTGGATGTGGCACGCGTGACCCGCCTGATGTCCTATGCGTTCAGCCAGCGTCACGGCATTCTTGCGGTCGAGGACAATGCCGAGCATATCGTGGTGGCCTGTATTGAACCCCATGTCAGCGGCTGGGAAGCGGATCTGGAGCACATCAATCGCAAACCGGTGCGGCGTGTGCTGGCCAATCCCATGGACATCAGGCGATTCAGTACCGAGTTCTACAGCCTGGCCAGTTCCATCCGTCAGGCCGAAGGGCAGGACGGGCGTGCTGCCGGTCCGGCCAATCTGGAACAGATGCTGGATCTGGGCAGCCTGACCGAACCCGAGGCCAATGACCGGCATATTGTCAGCATAGTCGACTGGTTGTTGCAGTACGCCTTCGATCAGCGTGCCAGCGATATCCACATCGAGCCGCGGCGGGAAAAGGGCAATATCCGATTTCGCATTGATGGTGTGCTCTACACCGTCTACGCCCTGCCCATGAAAGTGCTGGCGGCGGTGACCAGCCGGCTGAAGGTGCTCGGTCGCATGGATGTGGCGGAAAAGCGCCGACCCCAGGATGGCCGGCTCAAGACCCGCAGCCCGGACGGTGATGAGG
>PWQG01000253.1 GCA_003556835.1 Gammaproteobacteria bacterium | reverse complement strand
CAAGCCCGCCTACTTGAAGAAGATGTTGAGCGTGATTCGACGCTATGAATCCGAATTGAAAGAATTGCATGGAGAGAAGACATGATTGATCCAGATCGATACAACATCAGTCTTCGACGGGTAAGTGTCGATGGAGACGCGCTTTTCGAAGCCCGAGTGAAGGAATTCCCGGACGCAACCGAATACGCAGAAACAGCGCAGGAAGCTTACGAGTTGGCGTTAGATACTGTTGAAGCGAGCCTCGAGGTGCTTCAGGAAAATGGCAAGCCCATCCCGAAGCCATCCGAGACTATCGATGAATACAGCGGCCGCGTCACACTGCGGGTGCCAAAAAGTCTGCACAGAACACTAGCACTAGCAGCCAAAGACGAAGAAATCAGCCTCAACCAGTACATGGTGTCATTACTCTCATTCCACGCTGGCACGGCGTTCCCTAACTCACCGGACAACGCGGATCCCGGAAACCAGAAATACAACACGCCGACCTCCGACCTCTGACTTCGGACCTCAGTTTTCTGTCCTCTGTCCCCAGTCATCTGTCCTCTGCCTTCAATGTCCTCAGACCTCAGACCTCAGACCTCCGACCGTCAATCACCGCGTTCGACCCTGAAAGAAGTGCCATTCTGCTGGTCGCTGCTGACAAAGCTGGAGTGAAGGAGCGCAGGTTCTATCGGCGACTCATCAGGATTGCCGATGAGCGTTTTGATCATCATTTGAAGTCTGGGAATTAAGCGTGTCTCGAACCCTGAGCGAAAAGCTGCAAACATTGCCTGAAGGTCGACGCAAGCGAGTCGAAGCGCGCGCGGCTGAGCTGATCGATCAAGAACTCACCTTGCGTGAGCTTAGAAAAGCTCTTGATATGACACAAACAGCCCTGGCCAAGGAGCTGAAGATTGGCCAGGATACGGTTTCACGGCTAGAACGAAGAACTGACATGCTGCTGAGCACGTTGGACCAATACGTCCAAGCGCTAGGCGGTCGATTGGAATTGAACGTCGAGTTTCCAGGACACAAGAAGGTCAGACTCAAGTCTCTGCATGAACTGAAGGACAACAACGAACAGGTCGCATAAAGGTGCTGTTTCACCTTGACTAGAAGGGCCGCCACCAACCGGAGAGTTCAGACCTCAGACCTCCGACCTCCGACCTCGGACCTCAGACTTCCGATCTCAGACCTCAGACCTCAGTTTTCCGTCCTCCGACCTTTTCGCCCTTTAGCCCATTAACCCATTAGCCCTTTACCCAATCCCTTGCCCCCCCAAACCCGCGTCCTAATCCAGGCACGCACCGATTCCGCGCGGTTGCCGGCCAAGGCTTTGCTGCCGGTCGCTGGCATGCCCAGCGCGCTGCTGGCGTTGCTGCGTGCGGGCAACAGCGGGCTGGATGTGCGGCTGGCGACCAGCGACCGGCCGGTGGATAATCGGCTCGCCGGTGTGGTCGAAGCGGCCGGCATCAAAGTGTTTCGCGGCAGTGCCGACGATGTCCGACAGCGCTTTCTCGATGCCTGTGCCGACCTGGACGACAGCGCGGGCGTGGTGCGGCTGACCGCAGACAACCTGTTGCCGGACGGCCGCCTGATCGAAGATGTCTTGCAGGAATTTGCCCAGCGGCAGGCGCTATATCTCAACCTGGACATGATCTGGCAACGCCCGCCCTACGGATTAAGCGTGGAAGCGTTTCGGCTGGGAGCGCTACGCGAGGCGGCCAGCCAATTCGATTCCTGCTTCGAACGCGAACACGTCACACCTGCACTGCGGCGCGAGCATGAAAAAGAGGCACAGTCCGCCGCGCGGTTTTCGGCCAGCGAATCGGCCATTCGCTGCACCATGGACAGCTTCGATGACTATCAATGGATCGCCGAATGCTTCGACAACATCGACGATCCCTTGGACGTGCCCTGGCAAACATTGCTCGACAAGCTCGTTCACCATCCGGATGCGCCCATCGCGTTTTCCGATGGGCCGGGGTTGGTCCTGGGAACAGCCCAGATCGGCGCGCCCTACGGCTCGGCGGTAACGATCCAGCCGCCGGAACGCAACGAAGCCGTCCAGATGATCCGCACTGCCATCGCAAACGGCGCCACGGGCATCGACACCGCTCGTGCCTATCCGGGGTCAGAGCCGATTATCGGCCAGGCGCTCAAGGCCGGCTATGCCGGGCGCTGCGATGTCGTGACCAAAATTGCACCGCTCGAAGCGCTGCCGGACAATGCCACGCCTGCGCAGGCCGCCGACGCCACCGAGATCAGCCTGCTAAGAAGCCTGCAGGCGCTGGGTGAATGCAAACCCGACGTATTACTGCACCGAGCCAGTCACCTGCAACAATGGAGCGGTGGCGTATGGAAACGACTGCTGGAACTGCAGGGCGAAGGCCTGATTGGCCGGGTCGGTGTTTCAGTGCAGTCAACACATGAACTCGAACAGGCGTTGACCACGCCTGAACTCACCTTGGTGCAAATGCCCTGCAACTTGCTCGACTGGCGCTGGCGAAAAGCCGGTTTGACTGAAAGGCTGGAAAAGGCCGAGCACATCGTCGTCCACGTCCGCAGCGTGCTACTGCAAGGTACACTGGCCCGACCGGCTTCCAGCTGGCCGGACATCGAAAACCTTGATACCCAGACCGTCATTGACTTCCTCAAGCAGCAGACCGAACGGTATGAACGACACAGCATCGCCGATCTCTGCATCGCCTGGATGCGCGCCCAACCCTGGGTCGACGCCCTGGTCATCGGCGCCGAGAGCATGGAGCAACTTCAGGACACGCTCAAATTGTTCTCACATCAGCCACTGACACAGTTACAGGCAGATGAATTGACACAAACCATCCCCGAAGTCCCGGAGCAGCTCCTGAACCCGGCACAGTGGAAGTGAAGTCCGCAAGTCAGAAGTCAGAGGTCAGAAGTCGGAGGTCGGAGGTCAGACTTCGGACCTCAGACCTCAGACCTCAGACCTCAGGTTCTCCCCTTGCTCCTTGATCCTTGTGCCTTTAACCCATTAGCCCCTTAGCCTCTTAGCCCTTTAGCCAGCCTTCCCCCCATGCCCAACTTCCGCCTGGACAACAAACGCATCCTCCTAACCGGCGCCGCCGGTCGATTCGGACGCGCAATATTGAGCGCATTACTTGAAGCCGGCACCGAACCCGTGCTGGTCGGCCGCAGTCGGGAGCGACTTGACAACGCGGTAGCCACCTGTCCAATCAAAGGGACGGCGCAGTGTCACGTCTACGAATGTGACATAGCCGACCCCGCGGCGCGCTCGGGATTGACTGAGTGGCTCTATGAGAACTTCGATGCGCTACACGGCATCGTCAACAATGCCTATGCCGGTCGTGTCGGAGAGCTGCAATCCATCGAGGCCAAGGACTTTGCCGATGCTTCGGCCATGAACCTGGTCGCACCATTCGAGTTGACCAAGTCCTGCCTGGGGTTGCTCCAGGCATCGGTGAGTAAAACCGGACACAGCGCATCGGTGGTCAACGTGGCATCCATGTACGGACTGGTCAGTCCGGACCCGTCGGTCTATGGTGACTCCGGCAAGAACAATCCGATCCACTACGGCGCCACCAAGGCCGGTATGATTCAGATGTCGCGTTACCTGGCTTGTCATCTCGGACAGCAAGGCATCCGGGTGAACTCGGTATCGCCGGGGCCATTTCCCGACCTGGCCGTTGACCCCGGCATACCGGGTTTCTACGACAAGCTGGCTGGCAAGGTGCCGCTAGGCCGGGTTGGCGATCCACCGGAGGTGGCCGGGCCGGTGGTTTTCCTGCTCTCTGATGCGGCCTCCTATGTCAACGGTGCGGATCTGCGTATCGACGGGGGTTGGACTGCCTGGTAATCGTGAAAGTAGACGCCAAAAACAAAATCAGACTGAAATGAAAGATTCATACCTGGTTATTGCCGCCCACCCGGATGACGAATCCCTGGGCTGTGGTGGCACCATTGCCCGGCTTGCCCGAGAGGGCGCCAAGGTGCAAGTGGCCTTCATGGCCGATGGTGTCGGCGCTCGACCCATGGAACGTGATGAACGTGAACAGGCCTTGCAGCAGCGCCATGGCGCTGGCCGTGCTGCGGCAAGTA
Organism: Gammaproteobacteria bacterium; assembly: GCA_003556835.1. Lineage (GTDB taxonomy): Bacteria > Pseudomonadota > Gammaproteobacteria > Pseudomonadales > Pseudohongiellaceae > PWQG01. Next base: position 1,313 of record PWQG01000253.1, on the reverse strand, counting down.
CCCTGGGCACCCCGGAACCGCGCTTTCTGGATTACCCGGACAACCGGCTCGACACCGTGGCCATGCTGGACTTGGCGCGTTCGGTCGAGCATCTGGTCGAGGAGTTTAACCCCGCTACCGTCATCACCCACCACGGCGGTGATTTGAACATTGACCATCGCCGTGTCCACCAGGCGGTACTGACCGCCTGTCGGCCACAAGTCGGCCACCCGGTCAAACGCATCTGGTGTTTCGAGGCCGCGTCCAGCACAGAGTGGCAGTCACCTGGGGCCGCGCCGGCTTTCACGCCTCAGCTATTCATCGATATCAGCGCCACACTGGAACGCAAGCTCCAGGCGTTGAATGCCTACAGAATGGAAATGCGAGACTGGCCACACCCGCGCTCGCCGCAAGCCGTGGAGTACCTGGCTCGCTGGCGGGGTGCTACAGTTGGCTATGAGGCAGCCGAAGCCTTCATGGTGGCCCGGGAACTGATCTGATGCGGATTGCTTTTCGGGCCGATGCCTCCGATCGCATTGGCACGGGACATGTGATCCGGTGTCTGACGCTAGCCAGGGCGCTGAAGCGCCGCGGGGCAGAATGCCGCTTGCTGCAGCGGCTGCATCAAGGCCACTTGGCCAGCATGGTCACCGAGCATGGCTTTCAATCCATTGAACTTCCGGCGTCACCACCGGCCGACCAACCAGTTGGCGACGAAGATTACACAGCCTGGCTCGGCGTATCACAGACTGAGGATGCAAGCCAATGCCAGGAGCATATGGACGGCATGCATGCTGATTGGCTGGTGGTTGACCATTACGGACTCGGTGCCGAATGGGAAGGCACAATGCGCGACCAGGTTGGCAAGATTCTGGTCATTGATGACCTGGCCAATCGGCCTCATGACTGTGAAATTCTGGTCGACCAAAATGACTACCAGGAAGGCCCTCAGCGTTATCACAGACTCGTGCCCGAAAGTGCTCGGGTGCTGGCCGGATCACGTTACGCACTGCTGAGTGAACGCTATCGACAGAATCGTCCGGATTGCCCGCTGACCCATCACCGGATTCGTCATGTTCTGGTCTATTACGGTGGCGTCGATCCGACCAATGAAACAGCCCGTGCACTACGAGTATTGTCCACCAGGAAGTTCCAAGAACTACAGGTCGAAGTTGTCATGGGGGTCAATAACCCGCATCGTGACGAGATCGAGCGCCTGGTCTCCAAGCGCCCCAACACCCGCTTGCTAGGCCAGCAGAATGACTTGGTCGATCGAATGCTTGCCGCTGACCTGGCGCTTGGCGCCGGTGGTACAACCACATGGGAGCGCTGCT
>PWQG01000214.1 GCA_003556835.1 Gammaproteobacteria bacterium | reverse complement strand
GGCCTGCAATTGCTGGTGGCCGGCCTGTCCAATGCCATTCACGGCGGCGACCCCATCGAACTGCTCGATATCGACCCGGTGCTGGAGCAGTTACGCGAGGACATCCGCGATCCGGATTTCATTCCCGCGCTGATCCGCCGCCTGCTGCTCGACAATCCGCATCGTGTCACCCTGACCCTGCGCCCCGACACCGCCCTGGCACAGCGCCAGATCGATGCCGAACTCGAACGCCTGCGCAGCATACAGGCCCGACTTGGAGATGAGGAAAAGCAGCAGATCGTGGACCGGGCCCGGGCATTGAAGGAACGCCAGGAAACGGTCGATGACGACAGCATTCTGCCCCGTGTCGGGCTGGAGGATGTGCCGCCGGAGATTCCGGTGATCGAAGCCGAGCGCTCAAGCATCGGCAGCGGCGATGCGGCCCAGCCGGTCAGTTTCTATGGCCGTGGCACCAATGGACTGAGCTACGAACAGGTGGTGGTGGATCTGCCGGCACTCGATGATGAGCTGCTGGAACTGCTGCCACTCTATGCCGCCTGCCTGACCGAAGTCGGTGTCGGCGATCGCGACTATGCCGAGGTGCAGGCCTGGCAATCACGCGTCAGTGGCGGCCTGAACTGCCATGCCACCATCCGCAGCCACACGGACGATGTACAGCGTAACCACGCCATCCTGGTGCTGTCCGGCAAAGCCTTGCAGTCACGACAGCAGGACATGGCGGCCCTGCTGCACGACACCTTCTTCAATGTCCGTTTCGACGAGGCGCAGCGGGTCCGCGAGCTGCTGGAACAGATCTCCGCCCGGCAACAAGCCAGCATCACCGGTCGCGGCCATCTGCTGGCGGTCAATCTGGCCACCAGCGGCATGAGTCCCGCCGCCGCCCTGAATCATCGTTTTGCTGGCCTGGCCGCAATTCGCCGCCTGCGACAGCAGATCGAGAGCTTCGATCAGCCAGGCGCCGTGGAAGCCATTCTCGACAAATTCCGCGCCCTGCACGAACAGATCACTGCCGCGCCAAGGCAATTCCTGCTGATTGCCGAAGCCGATCAGCGTGATGCCCTGCGTCAGGATCTGGAACAGCGCTGGGCGGCGCATCCGGTGGACCGTAGCCGCAGTACTGCGCTGGCGCTGTCTCCCGTGCGGGAAAAGGTGAACGCCCTTTGGACCACCAGCACCCAGGTCAACTTCTGCGCCAAGGCCTTCCCGACGGTCAGCAACGATCATCCGGATCATGCGCCGCTCTGCGTACTTGCCTCATTCATCCGCAATACCATCCTGCACCGCAGCATCCGGGAACAGGGTGGAGCCTATGGAGCCGGCGCGGATCAGGACGCCAACTCGGCTTCGTTCCGCTTCTTCTCTTACCGAGACCCACGCTTGCAGGAAACCCTGGACGACTTCGACCGGGCCGTGGACTGGGTCATCAATGAGCAGCACGAATGGGCCCAGGTGGAAGAAGCCATCCTCGGCGTGATCAGCGCCATGGACCGCTCCACCTCACCGGCAGGCGCGGCAAGACAGGCTTTCTACAATGAACTGTTCGGACGCACACCCGAATCTCGCATGGCTTTCCGCAAGCGTGTGTTGAACGTCGATCTGGAGCAGTTGCGTGAGGTCGCCAGTCGTTATCTGCGTGACGGCAATGAAAGTATTGGTGTGCTGAGCAACAGCGCGGATCAGGCACCGGCTGGCGCAAACATAGAAAAACTCTGAATATCAACTACTTACAATTGAGGGAATGGAGAGATGGAAAAAAGTGGATTTTTTTTCATTCTCCGGGGAACAAAGCGCTGGAACCGCAGTCTGAATAAGTGTAGGTAGATTGCAGACAAAATTGTGGGTTTTGTTTCATTTATCTCTCCCTTGATAGTAGTAGTTACTTTCTTCAAGCCCGACCTCCCCGGTCGGGCTTTTTTTATGTGCGCGATTTAAGGAACCTCTGACTAATTCCATGATCGCTCTGGCCTTTAGGTATGTGTTCCAGACACCAGCGCCAGTCGAAGGCCAGTGACGCCGGAGGCGTCAGAAGAAAGTGCGCATGAACCAGTTGCGGTCCAGATCATCGCGGCAACTCCGGTATTGCAATTCATAACGCTCGGCGTTGTTCTGAACGCGATTGGCCACATTCAGCAACCAATCCTTGCCCCGATAGCTGCCCCGGGAAAAGCCTCCGTGACCTTCGTGGTAGGCCAGGTACAAATTGCGCGCGTCATGCGGAGCGATATTGTTGCGGTTGAAGGAGTGACGGTTATACCAGCCGATGAAATCGACCGCATCGGAGAAATTGCTGCGCCGGGCAAAGCGGCTGCCGGTCTGTTCCCGGTACTCGTCCCAGGTCATGTCCAGCGCCTGGGCATAACCACGCGCGGAAGAGGGTCTGCGCCAGGGGATGAATCCGAGCAGGCGGCGACGTTCGGGCCGGGCCCGCGCCTGGAAGCTCGATTCCTGGTAGATAAAGGCCATGGTCACCGGCACCGGTGTACCCCAGCGCTCCTCGGTGCGTTCGGCGGCGCGGTACCAGGAATGCCGATCCTCGAACATATGGCAGATGTTGGTCGGATTCGAGGGCTGGCTGGAGACACAGGCGCCCAGCAATGGTAGTACGCTCAATACCAGCAGACTTCGTTGCATGGCCCACTTACTCCTGTACTGCAACTGGCAGGCCCGATCACTCATGTTTTGCCAACAGATCCAGCAGCGCCTGTTCATCCATCACGTCGATCTCCAGCTGTTCCGCCTTGTCCCGTTTTGACCCGGCACCGGGGCCGGCCACCACATGATCGGTTTTCTTCGACACACTGCCGGTGACCTTGGCACCAAGGGCCAGCAGGCGGTCCCGTGCTTCGTCCCGGGTCATGCTCTCCAGGCTGCCCGTGAGCACAAAGGTCTTGCCAGCAAGCGCATCGGACACGGTCCGCGCACTCTGTTCTGTCCATTGCACACCGGCTTCGCGCAGGCGCCGGATCACTTCGCGATTGTCCGCATTATCAAAGAAAATCGCAATATGTTGTGCCACGATCGGCCCCACATCAGGAACTTGCTGCAAGGCCTCCGCATCGGCTTCCAGTAAGGCTTCAAGCCCACCAAAGTGTGAGGCCAGGGCCTGCGCCGTGGCCTCCCCCACTTCACGGATGCCCAGGGCATAAAGGGCCCGCGGCAGTGTCGTGTGACGCGCCTTTTCGATGGCTGCCAGCAGATTGCCGGCCGATTTATCCCCCATGCGCTCCAGGGTCAGCAGCTGTTCCTTGCGCAGGTGGAATATGTCCGCCGCATCACGCAACAACCCGGCATCCACCAATTGTTCGATCAGCTTGTCGCCCAGCCCTTCGATGTCGAGCGCCCCACGCGAACAGAAATGCTTCAGGGCTTCCTTGCGCTGGGCCGGGCAGACCAGGCCGCCCGAGCAGCGGTAGAGGATGTCGCCATCGGATTCGATTTCACTGCCGCAGGCGGGACACTCGGTCGGTATTTCGATCGGGCGACGCGGGCGGGTCTCCGGCTCGGGATCATCAGTGGGGTCCACGCGCTGCACAATCTTGGGAATCACATCACCGGCGCGGCGCACGATCACCCGGTCGCCGATCTGCACCCCCAGGCGCGCGACTTCGGCCATATTGTGCAGGGTGGCATTGCTGACGGTGACGCCGCCCACAAACACCGGCTCCAGGCGCGCGACTGGGGTGATGGCGCCAGTGCGCCCCACCTGGAATTCCACATCCCGCAGCACGGTCGAGACTTCCTCGGCCGGGAACTTGTAGGCCATGGCCCATCGCGGGGTGCGCGACGTGGCACCCAGTTCGTCCTGCAGCGCCAGCTCATCCACTTTCAGCACAGCGCCGTCGATTTCATAATCCAGGGCGTCGCGCTTTTGCAGCAGCTCCTGTGCATAACGCAGGAAATCCTGATAACCGCACACCACGTCCCGATCCGGGTTCAGTGGCAAACCCCAACGGCCCAGCAGCTCCAGGATCTCACTGAGACGGCCCGGCCAGGCAGTGCCATCTGCGCCGGCCGCGTAATGCACCAGGCCCGTGCCGTAGACAAAGAAACACAAGGGCCGCTTTGCCGCCATACGCGGGTCGAGTTGCCGCAGGGTGCCGGCGGCGGCGTTGCGGGGATTGACGAAGCTGCGCTCGCCGTTTGCCTGCGCTTCTTCATTCATGCGGGCAAAGCCGGCGCGGCTCATATAGATCTCGCCCCGCACTTCCAGTTGCCGGGGCAGCTCCACGCCATCAACAGGCTTCAGGCGCAGGGGAACATCGCCGATGGTGCGCACATTGTGGGTGATGTCTTCACCGGTCACCCCGTCACCCCGGGTCGCGGCACGTTGCAGGACGCCATCCTGATACAGAAGGCTGACCGCCACACCATCGACCTTGGGTTCACAGCTGTACCAGGGCACCTGATCACTGTCGAGCTGGCGCAGGATGCGCGCCTCGAAGGCCACCAGGTCTTCCTCATTGAACACCTTGGCCAGGGACATCATGGGCTGTTCATGCTGGACCTGGATAAAGGAATCGAGCGCGGCACCACCCACCCGTTGTGTCGGTGAGTCAGGCGTCAGCAGATCCGGATGGGCGGCCTCCAGGGCAAGCAGGCGATCGAACAGGCGATCATAGTCGGCATCAGGTATGGCGGGGGCGTCCTGCTCATGATACAGGGCGTTATGGTGCAGGATCTGCTCGCGCAGGGACTCGATCTCCTGCGCAGCACGATCCGCATCGGAAGGAATTGCCGGCTCCTTGTGCTTGTCTGCCATGCTCTGTCCCGCGCCTACCGTTTTCCGGGATCCCGGCCACCGCCATGTCGCAACTGACGCAATTCGAACTCGCGGATGCGTTCGCGGTAATGCTCCACGGTCTGGGCGGTCATCACGCTGCGATTGTCATCTTTCAATACCGCATCGAGGTCCTGACAGACATAAGCAGCGGTCTGCAGCATATGATCGAAGGCCTCCATGTTATTGATGACATTGGGCAGGGTCATGAAGAAACACAGGCCCCGCGTCTCCATGTCGTGGATGGCATTGAGATCGAAGGTGCCGGGATTCAGGATATTGGCCACACTGAACAACACCGGCCCACCCTGCCGGCTGGCATGACGGTGGAAAATGTTCATGTCGCCGAAGCGGAGTTTCTGCTTGAGCAGGACCGGCAACACTTCCTCGCCGGTGATGATCTGGCCGCGCCGTGCCATGACGTTGAGGATCAGCACTTCACTGTAATCGGGATCGACACCACCTACGCCATCGCCCTCTTCGTCAGCAGCCTCCTTCTCCGGAATCTCGGGTTCCGGCAATTCCAGTTCCAGCTCACTCTGCTGACGTCCGGGGCGGCGTGATTCACGGCGTGGTGGCTCCTGTGTGATCGGCTCATCCGCATCGGGGGCCATAGGCGCTGCGG
>PWQG01000266.1 GCA_003556835.1 Gammaproteobacteria bacterium | reverse complement strand
CGCTCATCACGAATGATCCGGTACTCGGCGACAGAACCAAAATAGCGGGTGGCCAGCATGCTTTCCGCCACACCCTTCGATACCAGGTACTCATGCACGGCAAAGGCCCGCGCGCGTGACAACTCAAGATTCTGTCGGGGTGTGCCGGCACTGTCTGTGAAACCGTTGATCTCGAAACTGTAGACGCCAGGGTCAGCAAGGGCATAACGGGCAATGTCATCAAGCTGGGCTCTCTGGCTGGCATTCAGCTCCTGCTGATTGGGCTGCCAGAACACCGTCGAGCGTTCTACCTGGGAAAAATTGACTGGCAACAACTTGCCCACACAGGCGTGATACTGGTTTTTCACGGGCGTAAAGTTGACCGGCGACAAGCCCACCCGGATGGATTCATCATCGGCATACCAGGCACGGCGGATCACCGTCGGCATCATACCGCGATCCAGTTCGGCCAGCAGCAGGCGACTGCGGGACTCGTCCAACATCAGGGGGCGCGCGGAACGATCGATGTCCACATAACCCAGGTCCCGGATTCCCAGTTCATTGCGCCAGGCAGGCGGCAGGGAGGTCAGCAGGGCACGCCCCTGCTGCATGGGACTGTCCGCCGCCTGTAGATGGAAGCTCAACGCTTCACCGGCCTCGTGGTAGAATACCGCCTCGCCGAGTCCGGGTATCTGCTGTACCATGCGGCATTCGAACACGGAGCCATACACCTGCCAGCGCGCATCATGCAGGTCCGCGTGGAAGTCGGCCACTTTACCGGCCTGGGCCGGCACGCCCCACAGGAGCATGGCCGCGTACAACAGACCGGCGGATACGGTAGACTGGAAACGTGCGTATTTCGTACAGCTCATCTGCTTTCCCGGTACCGGCGACCAACGGAACATCATCCGCCACATACTGTTCCGGTATCGGCGGGCGGACGACTTACTTTAACTGGACCTCCTGACTGGACAAGGACCCCGATTGCATGCAGCAGATCACCCTGACGCGACCGGATGACTGGCATCTGCACCTGCGCGACGGCGCCGCCATGGCGGATGTGGTGGCGCACAGTGCGAGCGTTTTTAGCCGGGCCATCATCATGCCCAACCTGCAACCACCGGTGACCACAGCGGAACAGGCGCTGAACTACCGACAGCGCATTCTTGACGCGCTGCCCGAGGGTAGCGATTTCGAGCCATTGATGACCCTGTACCTGACCGACCGGACCAGCGCGGATGATATCCGCGAAGCCCGCGCCAGTGGCCTGATCAGCGCCGCAAAACTGTATCCGGCGGGCGCCACCACCAATTCCGACAGCGGTGTGACCGATATCCAGCACATCATTCCCGCCCTGCAGGCCATGGCCGACCTGGGCATGCCGCTGCTGGTGCATGGCGAGGTCACGCGGCCGGAAATCGACATTTTCGACCGCGAAGCGGTGTTCATCGACGAAATCCTGGAACCACTGCATCGCCGCCTGCCGGCGCTGAAAATCGTGCTGGAACACATCACCACGGAGCAGGCCGTGGCATTCGTGCGAGACAACAACGACCGGATTGCTGCCACCATCACGGCACACCATCTGTTGTACAACCGCAACGACATGCTCGTCGGTGGCATCCGGCCGCATCTGTACTGCCTGCCGGTGCTCAAGCGTAACCGGCATCAGCTGGCATTGATCGAGGCAGCGACCAGCGGCAATCCCAAATTTTTCCTCGGCACCGATTCGGCTCCACATGCGCGCGGGGACAAGGAAAGCGCCTGCGGCTGCGCAGGCTGTTACACGGCCCTGGCCGCCCTGCCCCTGTATGCCGAAGCCTTCGAACAGGCTGGTGCACTCGATCGCCTGGAGGGCTTTGCCTCCCACTTTGGTCCGGCCTTTTACGGTATGCCGCGGAACCGCGATCAGCTCACGCTCATAAAGGAAGCATGGACGGTGCCGGCAAGCTGCCGTTTCGGCGACCGCGAACTGGTGCCACTACGGGCCGGTGAAACAGTACAATGGCAGGTACAGAAAAACAGGGAGTCACATGTCTGACGACAGGGAATACGAATCAAGCCGCTCACTGATTGCCGAGCGTTTCCGGGGCTATCTGCCGGTGGTGGTGGATATCGAATGCGGTGGCTTCAATGCCAAAACCGATGCCATCCTGGAGATCGGCGCGGTGATCCTGGGTATGGACGAATACGGCACACTGGCCGAGGAACAGAGTTACTTCCACCGTATCAAGCCTTTCGAGGGCTCCAATATCGAGGATGCGGCCCTCAAGTTCACCGGCATCGATCCCTGGCACCCATTGCGGGTGGCGCGGTCCGAGCATGAAGTTTTTCAGGAGCTGTTCCGTATCATCCGCAAGGCGATGAAAGCCAATCACTGCAAACGGGCGGTGCTGGTGGCGCACAATGCCCATTTTGACCATGGCTTCATCAATGCGGCCACCGAGAGGCAGGAGCTCAAGCGCAATCCTTTCCACCCCTTCTCCAGCTTTGACACGGCCACATTGAGCGGCCTTGCCTATGGTCAGACCGTGTTGGCGCGGGCCTGCGAGGCGGCAGGCATCAACTTTGACAGCCGGGAAGCCCATTCCGCCCGCTACGATGCCGAGAAAACCGCCGAGCTGTTCTGCGGCATCGTCAATCGTTGGCGGGACATGGGCGGCTGGCCGCCCTACTGATCCCGCCCGCTGGAATCACTGCGCCGGCTGCTGGGCGCCAGTGGAGTCGTCCACCAGGGTCTTCAGTTCACCTTTTTCATACAGGTCGACAATGATGTCACAGCCACCGACCAGCTCACCGTCGATCCACAGTTGTGGAAAAGTCGGCCAGTTGGCCACCTGCGGCAAGGTGGAGCGTACGTCCGGGTTGGCCAGCACGTCGACATAGGCAAACCGCTGCCCGCAACCCATCAGGCACTGCACTGCCTGGGCCGAAAAGCCGCACTGAGGCGCTTCCGGCGAGCCCTTCATGTACAGCAGGATGCTGTTGCTCTTGATCTGGTCTCGGATGGTATCTTCAATGCTCATTGGCTGCTTCACCTTTTCGTGTTGCGAATTCACAGGGTTTGAATCGGCAGTATTCTACATGAAAGACCGGCACTTTTGTGGGGGAATTGCCGCCGCTGCCGCAACACTATATTATGACCCACTTGCGATCGGGGGCGGCACTGGCTGCCCCCTTTGTATTTCAATGCCGGCACGATCCGGCCCGAACAAGGTGAAAGGCGCCCGAGACCATGGCCACAAGACACTTCCTGACCCTGCTCGATTGCAGCCCGGATGAGCTGCGCAACATCATCAAGCATGCCATCGCCCTGAAGAACAGCCCCGACCTGCGGGACGAGTCGATGAAGAATCGAACCCTGGGCATGATTTTCGAGAAATCCTCGACCCGCACACGTGTCTCCTTTGAAGTGGCCATGAACCAGATGGGCGGCAGCGCCCTCTTCCTCTCGCCCTCGGACACGCAACTGGGCCGTGGTGAGCCACTGGAAGACAGCGCCCGGGTGCTTTCGCGCATGGTGGATGTGATCACCATCCGCACCTTTTCCCACGCCAGCCTGGAACTGTTCGCACAGCATTCACGGGTGCCGGTGATCAACTCCCTGACCGATGATTACCATCCCTGCCAGTTGCTGGCCGATATGCAGACCTTCTTTGAACACCGGGGGGATATTGCCGGCAAGACGGTGACCTGGGTGGGAGATGGCCACAATATGTGCCACTCCTATATCAATGCCGCCCGGCAATTCGATTTCGAGCTGCGCATTGCCTGCCCGGAAGGCTTTGAACCGCGCGCCGATCTGGTGGAAGCCAATGCCGACCGGGTACAGATCCTGCGCGATCCGGTGGCCGCCGTGCGTGACAGCCATCTGGTGGTCACCGATGTCTGGGCTTCAATGGGCCAGGAAGATGAATCGCTAGAGCGCCTGCGCAGTTTCGAGGGGTTTCAGGTCAACCATGAACTGATGGCCCATGCCGCAAGCGATGCCCTGTTCATGCACTGCCTGCCGGCGCACCGGGGCGAAGAAGTCTCGGCCGAACTGCTCGACGCCGCCGACAGCGTGGTCTGGGATGAGGCCGAAAATCGCCTTCACGCGCAGAAAGCCCTGCTGGAATTTCTCTGTTGCCGGGACTGACGTCCCGGCTCCGGTCGGGCGAACGGCCAGCCGCCACGATGATACATTGAAGCCTGCCATCCCATTACTGTGCCCCGCATCACAGTAACCCGCAGTTATCCACAGAACACTACATCTAGTGTGCAACAACACAAGATATACACAATCTTTTCCACAGCTTTTCCACAGAAAAAACACTTGCAAGCCATGCCAAACACCACTATCTTGTGCCTACGCACTCGAAAAAACCTATATATTGTATTAAGCTCATAAGCCAGAATCGATCGACGGCATGTTTTGCGCATGCCTGCCCGGGCAGCCCCTTTTTTTGCCAATCCCAGCCCATGGGATCCAGAATAAAATCATGGAGAAAGCAATGCACACCGACATCCGCCAACAGAGCCACAGCAGCGCCTCACCCGCCGCAGGACAACAACAGGAAGCCCGTCCCGCCAGTGCACCCGGCCAGATCCGGGTGATCAAGCGCAATGGTGCCCTGGTGCCCTATGATGAGTCCAAGATCATGGTCGCCATCACCAAGGCCTATCTGGCGGTCGAGGGCGGCACCGCAGCCGCCTCGCCGCGAATCCGCGAAATGGTGGCGAAACTGGGTCAACAGATCAGTACCATTTTCGAGCGGCGTATGCCCTCGGGCGGCACCATCCACATCGAGGAGATCCAGGATCAGGTCGAGCTGGCCCTGATGCGCACCGGCGAGCAGAAAGTGGCCCGGTCCTATGTACTCTACCGCGAAGAACACGCGCGCATGCGCGAGCAGGAACGCGCCTCCGAGGAGCCAAAACAGGACAGCGGCATTACGGTCACCATGCCGGACGGCAGTGAAGCGCCACTGGACACCCAGCGCCTGCGCACCGTCATTGACGAAGCCTGTCAGGGCCTGGAAGCGGTCGAGCCCGACCGCATCTACGAGGATACCCTGAAGAACCTGTACCCCGGTGTCAGCCTGGATGATGTGCGCACCTCGGCGGTGATGACCGCACGCACCATGGTGGAAGTGGACCCGAATTATTCGCAGGTCACCGCCCGCCTGCTGCTCGACTCCCTGCGTAGCGAGACCCTCTCCTTCCTGGGTCTGACCGACAGTGCCACACAATCGGAAATGAACTACCGGTATCCGACCGTGCTGCGCCCCTATATCGAGAAAGGCGTCGAGCTGGGCCTGCTGTCACCGCATCTGCTCGAATTCGATCTGGATGTGCTGGGCGAGGCCCTGAAGGCCGAGCGAGACACCCAGTTCACCTACCTGGGCCTGCAGACCCTGTACGACCGCTACTTCATCCACAGCGAAGGGGTT
>PWQG01000132.1 GCA_003556835.1 Gammaproteobacteria bacterium | reverse complement strand
GAGGGACAGGTCTGCGGGGCGGCCGAAGACGCCCAGGAAGACCTGCTCAAGCTGGTCAAGAAGCTGGCCGGCAACAACGTGGCCAATATCCTGATCACCGCCGATCACGGCTTCATCTACCAGAACCGCAAGCTGGAGGAGAGCGATTTCTCCAGCGCGGCCCCGGACGGCCAGGAAATCTTCCACCAGGACCGGCGCTTTGTCACCGGGCGGGGCCTGACCAGCGCGCCGGGCTTCAAGCACTACACCACCGCCCAGCTGGGGCTGGCGGGCGATCTGGAAGTGCAGGTGTCAAAGTCGATCAACCGCCTGCGCCTGAAGGGATCGGGATCGCGCTTTGTCCACGGCGGGGCGACCCTGCAGGAAGTGGTCGTGCCGGTGCTGTCGATCAACAAGAAGCGCGCCAGCGACGTGCGCCAGGTCGAGGTCGAAATTGTGCGCAGCGGATCCAACACCATCACCACCGGTCAGGTGGCGGTGATGTTCTACCAGACCGAGCCGGTGACCGAGAAGGTCCAGCGCCGGGTGCTGCGCGCCGGCATCTACACCGCCGACGGGCAGTTGATCTCTGACGAGCATGAGCTGATCTTCGACCGCACTTCAGACAACCCGCGCGAGCGCGAGACGCGCAAGCGTTTCGTGCTGACCCGCGAGGCCGATGAGGCCAATGAGCAGGAAGTGTTCCTGCGCCTGAACGAGCGCCACGGCGACACCAGCCACTTCAAGGAATACAAGTCGGTGCGCTACGTGATTCGCCGCTCTTTCACCACGGATTTCGATTTCTAGGACTCATGACCGCCGCCATGCATGCACTCGACCGCAAGATCAACGAGCACTTCGCCGGACTGGTGGTGCGCAAGGACCTGGTCAAGGCCGTCAAGGGCAACGCCATCGTGCCCTCCTACGTGCTGGAGTACCTGCTGGGCCAGTACTGCGCCACCGATGATGAGGACTCCATCCAGTCCGGCATCAACACCGTGCGCGAGATCCTGGCCAAGCACTACGTCCACCGCAACGAGGCGGGGCTGGTGCGCTCGACCATCCGCGAACGTGGGCGCTACAAGGTCATCGACAAGGTCGAGGTGGCGCTGAACGACAAGAAGGACGTCTACGAGGCACGCTTTTCCAACCTGGGTATCAAGGAAGTGCTGGTCGATGCCGACACGGTCAAGAAGCACCCCAAGCTGCTGGTCGGCGGGGTGTGGTGCATCACCGACCTGGAGTACGAGCCGTCCGAGGACAAGAACGTCAGCCCGTGGATCCTGGGCAGCCTGAAGCCCATCCAGCTCTCGCGCTTCGACTTCGAGGGCTACCTTGCTGCCCGCAAGCAGTTCACCGTGGAGGAATGGATCGACCTGCTGCTGCAGTCCATTGGCCTGAACCCGGAAATGTTCGGCCTGCGCGGCAAGCTGCTGCAGCTGATCCGCCTGATCCCCTTCTGCGAGCGCAACTACAACCTGATCGAGCTGGGACCAAAGGGCACGGGCAAGTCCCACGTCTACTCCGAGTTCTCGCCGCACGGCATGCTGCTGTCGGGTGGTGAGGTGACGGTGGCCAAGCTGTTCGTCAACAACGCCACCGGCAATATCGGCCTGGTCGGCTACTGGGACTGCGTGGCCTTCGACGAGTTTGCCGGCAAGCAGAAGCGCGTCGACAAGGCCTTGGTCGACATCCTCAAGAACTACATGGCCAACAAGACCTTCTCACGCGGCATCGAGACCCTGGGCGCCGAGGCCTCCATGGCCTTCGTCGGCAACACCGACCACACCGTGCCCTACATGCTCAAGCACAGCCATCTGTTCGATCCGCTGCCGGAGAAGTTCTGCGACTCGGCCTTCCTCGACCGGCTGCACTTCTACATCCCCGGCTGGGAAGTCGAGACCCTGCGCGGCGACATGTTCTCCGACGGCTATGGCTTCGTCGTCGACTACCTGGCCGAGATCCTGCGCCATCTGCGCAACAGCGACTACAGCGACCGCTATCAGGCTCTGTTCCGGCTGTCCGACGACATCTCCGTGCGCGACCGAGACGGCATCCACAAGACCTTTTCCGGCCTGATGAAGATCCTGTTCCCCGACGGCCAGGCCAGCGACGAAGAAACCGAGCTGCTGCTGCGCTTCGCCATCGAAGGCCGCAAGCGCGTCAAGGACCAGATGATGCGGGTCGACACCACCTTTGTTCCGGTGCACTTTGCGTACTCCGGGGCCGATGGGGTGGAGAAGACGGTCGAGACGCTGGAGGAAGGGGAGTATCCGGACTTCTACCATCGGCGGCGGGGGCCAAAGGGCGATGGAGCCGACGCGCAGCCAGCCGGGCCCGGCGAGAAGGCCTCAGCCAGTGCAGCAGCCAGTTCCACGCCGCCGGCCGTCCAGCCCGAGCTGCCGCCTGTCGCCAAGCCCCAACCGGGCAGCATCGAGATTCGCGAAAACCAGACCGGAATCTCCTACGAACGTCTGTTCGGACCGTATCTGAAGGGTGCAACCCGAGTCGACCTGGTCGACCCCTACATCCGCATGTTCCACCAGGCCCGCAACCTGATGGAATTCATCGAAGTCATCATCCGCCAGAAAGCCCCGGAAGACGAAGTCGTCGTCCGCCTGCAAACCATCCAGGACGAAGAACGCGGCGAACAGCAAACCGAACTCCTGCAAAGCATCCAGGCCAACGCCGCCCGCGCCGGGGTGGATTTCGACTGGCAATACGACGAAACGCGGACCATCCATGACCGCAAGATTGAGACGGATACGGGATGGAAGATCGTGCTCGGGCGGGGGCTGGATATTTTTCAGGCGTTCGATAACCGGGACGCGTTCAACCTGGGGCACCGGCTGCAGGAGCATCGGCGGTGTAAGGCTTGTGAAATTTACTTCCACAGCGCCCCGTGATATCTTTTCGAAAGTTGGTAAAAGTGCTCAATTCGGGTTTTCGTTCCGCACAATGGGGACAGTCATGATAGGGAATTCGCTGCTAGTCTGTGCTGTCGTTTTAAAGTCAATTCTGGCACTCGCGCTGGCTTGTCTTCCAAGCCATGGCGTAGCCCAGACAACATTCGACGAATACTCCATCGCGCTGAACATTTGGCGGGATACGCCCGCAGGCCCGCTTGCGCCCGGGAACGTTTTGTCTTACCGAGCAGGCTCATTTGAGATAAAGCAACTCAATCTGCCGCCGGGCGTGAGCATTCAAGCCCTAGCCCGAAAGGGCGACTACCTTTTCATCGCGCCCGACATCACCTTTAAAAAGGGCGAACAAACCTTTACCCCCCGAGATGTTGTGCGGGTTTCTGCGAATGGCGCATTTGAATTGTTTGCAAGCAGCGACAGCCTGCTGCTTAACCCGCCTTCGAAAATATCTGCCATTTCGTTCGTAAACGACGACCTTCTTATCGTGCTCGACACGATTGTTCAGATTGACAAAAAGGTATTCACGCCGCGGGATGTGATTCGATATTCAGCAGGTATCCCCCAACATTTTTTCATTGGTCAAGATTCTGGCATTCCGGAATCCACGAGAATAGTATCAGTGGATGCAACTGAAACCGGCCACCTGTTCCTTTCATTTTCAAGCACATTCTCACTACCCGACCAGCTCATTCGAGCATCCGATCTGGTATATGTGAACCTGAAAAATGGCACTGCCGTCAAACCGGCTGCGAAAAGAGAATCAATTCTTGGGATCTGTGCGGAATGCCGTCTAGCAGGCTTTTCAGCAACCGCAAATGAAGATGTAATATTCCGGACACGTTTTATAGATTTTTGGAGATAGCCAATGAAAGCAATGATACTGCTTGTTACGGTTTTAGCGAACGCTCTGGGTTGGTCTGTAGCTCTCGCAAGCACTGGGGCACTGGAGATCAACCAGGCCTGCGTTGAAGTCGGCTGTTTCCCAGGAGACAACCCCGGACTGCCGGTTGAGATAACGATGCCAGGAAAATTCATCTTGACCAGCAACCTCGAAACCTCAGATCCAAATGTAGCCACAATCATCATTTCAGCAAACAACGTTCGGCTTGATCTCAATGGATTCACCCTGAAGGGCCCCAACCAATGTGACTTGGATTCAGGAAGCTGCTCACCAGGGGGCTCAGGGCGTGGCATTGATTTAATTGGAGGCGAGGAGGCCATATCCGGCCTACATGTCATTAATGGCCAGGTCGAGGGATTCGGCAATTACTGCATGACGGTCGGCAGATCTGGTTTTGTGGCTGATGTAACAGCACGCAACTGCTTTGCAGGGATTGGTGTCGGGCGCGGAGCAGTGGCTGAAAGGGTGAGAGCCGTCAATAATCTGTTCGGAATCGATATGCTAGCTGAAGCAATCATCCGAGACTCCTCGTCAATCGATAATGTAATCAATGGAATCCAGATCAATTCGTCATTGAGAAGAGGCATCATAGAGAACAGCTTGATTATTGGGAATGGAAACCATGGGATTCAGGCCCTGAGTCCAACTCTCATCAGGGGCAATTTGGTTTCCACAAACCGCAATGGCATCTTCTTTTCGGGCGCGTCGGCAGGCAGTAGCGTTATTGATAGCGTCATTCAGGGCAATACCAACACCGGAGTGCTGGTGATTGCACTAGAGGGCACCGCTGGTATCAGCCTCTCAAACAACGCATTTACCTCTAATGGTTCTGATCCGTTTGACAGTCAACTTGTTTTTGACGATTCGGACAGGATTTTCGAACTCTCACCCAACCTATGTCATAGCCGCAGCCCCTGCTTGGAATGATGCAGCGGCGATGTAGTAACTATATTGACGGCTGAGACCTAGCGTGACCTCACCGCAGTAGCCCGTATAGAGGTACAAGTTGAACTGTTTGCCGACACCGGGACTCTCCAGTGACTGTGCTTATGTCGCTTCGGCGAGGTCCTTTGCAGGCTCCTTCGGAACGATGGGCGGCAACTTCTTTCGACTCAGGGCATCTCGCAGTGCCTGAGCGGGTGTTCGGCCTTTCAGACGGTACCCCTGGTGGCTTCGTTTCAGGTTGTAGAACTCCAGGAACTCATCCAGATCGGCCTGGATTTTCTCGGCTGACTCGTACCTCTTCTCCCGGCCCTTGATGCGGAAGTGTTCGTCCAGCAGGGTGCGGTTCATGCGCTCCACAAAGCCGTTGGTCCGAGGTGATCGGACCTTGGTGGTGCGATGCTCGATATCGTGCAAGCTCAGCAGCAGCTCATAGGGATGGCTTTCGGGCTTGCCGCAGAACTCCCGGCCGTTGTCGGTCAGGACAGCCCGGACGGGCACGCCCAGGGCCTCGTAGAACGGCAGCACACGGTCGTAGACCAGGTCAGCGGCCGTGATCGGCATTTTCGAGGTGTAGACCTTGGCGAAGGCCAGGGAGCAGAAGGCATCGACCACGACCTGGACATAGATCTTGCCGACGCCTTTGAGCTGGCCCCAGAAGAAAG
>PWQG01000113.1 GCA_003556835.1 Gammaproteobacteria bacterium | reverse complement strand
ATCGCTGTTACCGAAGCCGCTACGGATCGTCAGGCTCGCGTAGCTGTCGCCGTCTGCGTACTCATCGCCGGTGGCGATGTTGACCTGCTCCAGGCCACCCTGATTCTCACCCGTGCCCAGCAAGCCGATGTTGCTCGGCTTGCTGTCGTCGCCCAGCACGTCAACGTTGACCACCGGGATGGAGCCGCCGGCCTTGCCGCCCACGTGCAGGTCACCGCCGTCATCGCCACGGCCAACCTTGTGCAGCTCAACGTTGGTGGTCACGTCCTCGTCACGACCCTCAATGACCTGGTCCTCGGCACGGTCGTAACGGTTGGAGTTACGCAGACCTTCGATGGCCTCGCCCGGCTCGTCAACAGCCGCCAAGAACGCGAAGTTCTCGTTCACTTCCAGCTGGTTGCCCGGGGTCGCAGTCAGCACCACGGCCGGCGCATTACGGCCCTCAGCACCGTCCACACCGCTGCGCTCCTGGAAGTCAGGACCAACTTCAGCGGTCACGACATCGTCAATGCCCAGCTCAACCAGCGCGGCATTGATAGCGTCCGCCAGATCTTCGTGGGTACGGATGTCCAGACCATCGCTGTCCGTGCCACCCTCGCCCAGCAGCGGCGCCAGCTCGTAACGCTCACCGTTCAGGTCGAAGTCCAGACGCTGGAAGAACACACCGTCCAGCAGCTCGACATCGTCACGGCCGTCTTGGTTGATCAGGTCCCAGGCGTCCTGGTTCATCACCTCGTACTGGATGACCTCGGTGTCCGGGATCACGCCAGCCAGCAGGTAGTTCTCGTCAAAGTAGACCGTCAGGTCAGACGCGCTGGACACATCGCTGGTGTTATCGTTGGACGTGTGGTCCATCCGGAAGGTCAGTTCTTCCGTGTTCCGAACGTCACCATCACTGGTCTTCGTGGTGACGTCATGGATCTCCAGGTTCGCGTTGCTGTTGTAGGAGCCCATGTGCTCCACGTCCAGCATGCGGGAAGCATCCAGAACCACGGGGAAAACTTCATCCTCGATCGCAGTCTCAATCGCGTTGATCTCGACGGTCTGGATGTTCTCGGTGCTCGGGCGCACCGCACCCATGTAGCCGGTGATGTAAGCATCGTTCACCAGCTCAGCGCTCAGAACGTTATCACCACCATTGCCGTCCAGCACGTCACCCGTGTTCAGGGTGTTGCCGTTCATGAAGTTAACGGTGGTGATCGGTGCGTCAAACGTATCGTTGTCGGCAGTGCCTTCCAGACGATCAGCATCTGGAGTGAGCATGAAGGTGTCGCCAGGCTCGCCAGGCTCGTCAGGCTCGTCACCGTTCTCGAACTGATCACGGGTGATGTTCTGGATGACGGCGGAGGCCTCATCCATGTCGTCAGAGCCGGATTCCACGAAAGCGACGGCCGCGTCAAAGCGGGCATCCAGAATGGCTGCGTCGGTAGCATCACCGGTGTCAGCGCGGGCGCCGCCAACCAGGTTCGCCACAGCGACCTCGCGGGTCATGTTCCCGTCTTCGATCTGCTGCACCCAGTACGCCAGGCCCTCGGCGTCGGGGTCACGATCGAACAGGTTGTTATAGAGCAGAGTGATGAGCTCTTCGTTGTCCAGGTCACCGAAGCTCTCTTGAGCCTCTTCGGACGTGAACATGTTACTGGCAACGTCGGCCAGGCTCAGACCATCGTCCTCAACCTGGCCAACCCAGAAGGAGAGCCCCTCAGGATCGGGCGCACGCTGGAACGTTGCGATGTACAGGTCGATAACCTGATTACGGACGGTTTCAGGCATTCTCGGATTCTCCCTTAACTTTAAGATCAAGCCTTAAGCTTGTTCCCCGAAAGGCCAACGTCGGCGCGGCCCTCGGCGAAGATTAGGCCGTATTCCCCTGGGGGGTCAACCCTGGTCGGTGAATCCGCCCGGGGGCGGATGGCCTACCCCCCCTACTCATAAGGCCATGTGCCGGAGTCTAGAACAGGCCGTAGCTGGATTACAACCACTAATTGATGAACTTGCCGTGAAATCTGCGACAAAGGGCCAGGGTACTGATATTAGGAGGAATTTAATCCACCCCTAAAGTTGCGCCTACACAACAGGGCAAACGGGCGGAAGATAAGCGGAGCGCCTGAGCCAGCTACTGGCCCGACCATCAGACCATCGCCTTGAATATGGCGCGGTAGCGATCGACCAGTAGCGACCATTCATTATCGGCAAGCCAACCCTGTCGTGCTTTTTCGAGAGCGTGAGTGACGTCACCCGGCCACCCTTCAAGGCCCCGCGTCAATGCACGACTTATTGCCTTGGCGTCGTAACCGTCAGTCCGGACACAAGCGCCACCCAGCTCGTCAAAGATTCGTGCAGGCGTGGTAATCAATTGGGGGCAGGCGGCGAGCACGGTACGGGCTGCTGCGCTGCTGCTCTCCGCAGTCTGCCTGTAAGGAAGCACAACAAGGTGGCAGGCGCGCAGAAGGCTCTGCACCTCTTCTAGAGGCAGGAAGTCCGTGTGCCACTCCAATTGGTGACTGACCCCTAGCCGCCGAGCAAGACGCCTGCAATCTTCCAATAGGCGCTTGGATTCCGGCTGCTCCCGAACGGTTGTCACTAAACGGAGTCGGGCGTCAGTGCGGTGCAGCGCTGCGAAGGCACGAATCAGTTCAGAAATGCCTTTGTGAGGCAACAGAAAACCGAATGCTCCTATTGTGAGCTGGGGTTCGCTCGAAGGCTCAATCGCCAAGACCCGCTCGGAGGGTTGCGAGACGCCCTGCGGCATCAGGGTGGTGTTGTGCACAATACCCAGGCGTTTGAGGACGTTCAGATCATCTACCGTGTGGCCGTAAATCCGGTGGCAGCGCGCCAGGCAGGCCGCAGCAGCGCGGCGGTCCTCATGGCGGAGCTCCAAGAGACTACGGGTATTATGCAGGGTCATATGCACTTGCCCGCCACGATCCACGTGCGCAGCGAGGGTGTCTGCAAGGTCATTGGTCAGCGGATAAAACGCCGGATGGTACTGGAGCCACAGTACCCCTTCAGGGCGTATGAGCGACGCCCCATCAACCAGAAGGTCGGGCGCCACGCCGGACCGCCAATTGCGGGTAACGGTCAGCGAATCGGCGTTCGGTAGGGTAGTGTCACGCTGCTCGACGGGGCTGCAGTGAGAGTCGCCCGGCATGGGGGCAAGCACCTGAACGCGATCGCCCTTCCGAAGAAACTCCCGTACCAGACAGCGACTGTACTCCGCGATGCCACAGGTACTCTCCCAAGTGGTCACGAGAACAATTGGGGGGGAGTTCGACTCCTGGCCTGCGTTCGCCATGTGCCTTTGATGTAATCTGCCCACGGCATTGAGCAGAGGTGCTGTGGTGCCGGGCGCGAGGTGGCGGCGGTAAAGGCGAGTTGCCAGGCGGTCAGTTTGGGACACAAGGTGCTTGTCACCCTGTTGGACCCGGCCGATGACCTTTAATAGCTGCTCCGCAAGGGCTTTGGGGCTGGGGTCGGCCCATAGCGACAGCGGGGGCGAAAGGTGGGTCCTGGCGGGCTCAAAGCGCCATGGCACCAGGCTTGCCGTTTGCTCATCGAGAAAATCAGTGTGGGCGCCATAGCCAGTGACGATCAGGGGTTTGCGTAACTGTCCGGCTTCGATCGCTGGCAGGTTCAGCCCCTCGCCCCGGCTGGGCAACACAACGATATCCGCTTTGTCATAGAGACTGCGTACGGTGGCTGCATCACAGTCTTGGTTAATGAGCGTAATCCGCTCCCGACGGGATGCGGCCACCCAGCGATCGATCTGGGCTTCGATGTCGTTATGAGGATTCGGGAAGGTTTTGATTGTCAGCCGGACAGCGGTGGATTGCCGGGCAACCCGCTCGAAGGCCTGGAGCAAGCGATCTACGCCCTTGCGCGGAAAGCATGATGAAATATGGAGCAGGTGTACGGTGGTCGGAGCCTCCACCACCTCAGCCCCATCCCTTTCCGCGGCAGGGGCAGCAGTGTCCTGCATCGGCAGCAGCGGCATGTTGATCTGCCGGACCGGCACTTGGCAGCCGCTATCAATCAGCGCCTTTTTTACGCTCCAAGCTGTAACCAGCAGGCCAGCGTAGTAACGGTTGAAACACCGAACAATCGAGTCGGGAACTCGGCTCTCCTCCCAGAAGAACAGGGCAATAGGTAAGCCCCGGGATCGATCCGGCTTTTCTACGGGCGGGTAGTGATGGTAGAGGCACACTCTTTGCTCCACCGGTAGGGCAAGGAAGGACTCCGGGTCGCACAGCGGGGCAAATCTGGCGTATTCCTCATCTCCGCCCGGCAGGTCGGCGAGGACACACGGCTCCCCATGGCGGGGCTGGATGCAGAGCGTCAGGTCGGGTCGGTCCCGCTGGAGTGTCACAACCAATGCCCGGTTGATCGCAGCTAAGCTATAGCTGCCATTGAAGTGTCCGTCTATAAGCAAGCCGAGGGGGGCAGCTCCAGCCTGGCCACCTTCTTGCGCCTCAATAAGGCTGCGACGCCCAACCCAGGCGTTATTTACCGGAAGGATGTCAACGTAGTCGTCCTCACCGCCAGACGCCTCACTCAGCGAGGCCGGATAGGCATAGGGAGCTGCCAACCGCGCGAGTCGAGACTTGAACCTTGGAAAGGGCCGGAGCACCTTTGCGCCAGTACGGCGGAGCGCGGGTTGACGGGCGATCATCGCCAGACCACCACGCACCCCCATTTGAGCGTGACGGCCTACCCCCCGCAGGGCTCGGCTCGCTACGCGGAATGGGGCGGTATAGCGCCACGACCGGCTGTTACACATGGCTGTTACGCGGGTATCGAGCCTGTCGACCGCGCTGCCTAACCGGCTCAACTCCCGAGCAATCAAATCTATGCTGGCGATGCGTTCAGATGCCAACTGCTCCATGGTCGAGCGGTCGAATCCGGCGCTGCCGCCTGGACGTTCAGCAAGCACGGCATAATCGGGATACGCGGCCAGTGCCCAGCGGATGCGTGCCTCACTCGAGGCATCAGGATCCGGCTCTTCCGGTCCGTTTACGCGCAGGACAACCGGCGCCGAAAAACCGGCGTCCGCCACGACAAAATGAAGCAATGGCGGAGGCAGGGGTTTTTCGTGGGTTGGATCGAAGTAAAAACTGTAATGGCCGACGCTCGGGTTTTCCGGATTGGGCGTTTCGAGCAACAACACGCCACCCGGCGCCAAAACCCGATAGGCTTCGGCGACTAATGCGAGCAACACATCAAAGGGGAGGTGCTCGACCAAGTGGAAGGCACTGACCAGGTACAGCGAACCATCATCCCAAGCCTCTAGGGCACGTAAGGCATCGCCGAGCGTTACGTTTTCCAGCCCATCTTGCTGACAATGGTCAACCATTGCGGAGTTGTTGTCCGCGCCGAACGCCTGCCAACCTTGCTCTTTTAGTAACGCGAGCCACTCCCCGCGACCGCATCCCAAGTCCAGGGCGGCTGCCCCTGGATGTCGGCACACGATGGGCTCCAACGAGTGCAAGTATTGAACTAGGCGCTGTCTTATCGCGTCAGGGTGGCCACGCTGTTCGGCCTCGAAACGTAGATAAAAGTCTGGGTTCATCAATTTTGCTCTTGACCTTCGCTTCCACCTAGGCCAGTCAATCCAAGTGCCGATTTACGCGCACTTCAGGCTCCAGCCATGCGCAACCTATGAAGTGCGCTTCGCCACCAGGAACGATGGAGAACCCCAAGGCGTGGTCAATCCACTGGTAATTGCCCTCAAGGTGCGTCTCCCCGCCTTGGAGCGCGAGCGTGAGTCCGTACTCCCCTGGCCCTAACCGCGCAGGAAACATCACGCGTAGCGTAATGCGCTCACCTGGCTGCAGATTGCTCATGGGGGATTGGAGATGCGCGGTGTTCGTCCCGAAGACGGTCTGACCCAAGCGATCGCGGATCATTATGCCCACTACGAGTTCAGGCAATTGGCAGTGGATGTTGATCTGCAGCTTGAGCATGAGGCGCTGACCGACCTGGGCAACCTCTAAAGGGGCCCCTCGCTCGTCACATACTCGGGCGTCCGCGAATGTGGCCTCCCCAGTCCCGGAGACCGTTTGCGTTCGCCCGTCTTCCAGGGCTTCGCTCCGAACCTCAAAGTCACCCGATGCCAGACGGGCGTTATAGTGATCCAGCACCGCCTCCGGCGTGCCATCCTTGATAACTCTGCCCTGTTCCAGCAAGACAGCGCGGTGGCAGATGCTCTGGATCGCAGCTCTGTCATGGGAGACGAGGATGAGCGCGGTGCCCTGGCTACGAAAGTCACGGATGCGCTGAAAGCTTTTCTGCTGGAAGCTGATATCACCTACGGATAGCGCCTCGTCAACAATCAAGAGGTCCGGCCGCTTGGCAGTAGCAACAGCGAATGCCACCCGCATTTGCATGCCACTGGAGTACTCGCGCATGGGCCGGTGGAAGTACGCGCCAATGTCGGCGAAGGACTCGACTTCCGGCAGAATACCTTCGATCGTCGCGCGGGAGTAGCCCATGAGCCCCGCAGCGTTGATGACATTATCCCGCCCGGTCAGGTCTCCATTGAACCCCAGGCCCAGCTCCAGAATGGCGCTTACCCGGCCATTCACAAGCAACTCGCCCTCCGTGGGCGGCATCACGCCGGCCACCACCCGTAAGAGCGTGCTTTTCCCTGCCCCATTCACTCCGATAAGACCCACAGACTCCCCTGCGGCCACGTCCAGATCCACGTCCCGCAGCACCCAGGCTTGGGCCATCGGCCCGATGGATGTGAACCAACTGGCTACGCGGTGGAAACCGCTCTTGAATTGCGGATAGGCCTTACCGATGCGGCGAGCCGAGAGGACCACTTCCGCAGTCATAACACGTCCACCATATGCGGGCCACCACGACGGAAGAGCTGCAAAGCCAAAAAGAGCAATACCCCAGTCAGCAGCATGACGACCAAAAGCCCAACGCTCACATGAGGGGCCTGGCTGTAGACAAGAATGTCATGGTACGCCCCGACCAGGTGATACAGCGGGTTAAGGACCAAAAGGCTGCGAATGGGTTCCGGTACGATGTGTACGGGGTAGATGATCGGCGTGGCCAGAAACAGGAATTGCGTCACGATGGGCATAAGCTGCCCGATGTCCCGGATAAAGACGTTCAACACGCCCAGGCTGAGGCCGAGCCCTGCCGCGAACAGCGCAGTCAGCAGCATTATCAGCGGCAACCAGAGCATCGCGACCCCCGCAAGATGCCCTAAGATGGCAAACACGATCACCACTACGGCCATCAGAAGGAGGTTATTCAGCGTCGCGACACCCAGAACAATCAGGGGCAGGGTAATACGGGGAAACCGAAGCTTTTTGATCAGTTCTGCTCGCTCAACGAAAAGCCCCACACACCGGTTGGTAACCTCCAGGAATAGACTCCACGCGACAATACCGGCGGTGAGGTAAATGGCGTAGGCAAATCGTGAGTCGATACCGGGCAGCTTGCCGGCGATGACGGTCGACAGCACTAACGCATACATGAGCACCAGCGCCAGAGGCTGAAGGATGATCCACGCCCCACCAAGGCGGCTACGAATCACGCGCAACCTAAACTCGTTGTATATGGAGCGAATTATGAACTGGCGGTAGGCCCAAGCAGCCCGCAAGGCCCCATTCATGGCTGGTCGAATGTCAAATCAGGTAGATCCACAGGCGCATCGAAAAGGGCATTCAGTTCCACAACATCGTCCGCACTCAGGCGCCCACCCGCGCGTCGTAACTCGATAACATTGACCACGTAGTCGTACCGCGCTTCAGCCAGCTCTCGACGCGTTTCAAACAAGTCGCGTTGTGCGTCAAGTAGGTCTACGACTGGTCGAGTTCCCTCCTCAACCCCTGCTTCCATAGCCTCGACCCGCCGCTCGCCGGAGCGAACGGACTGCTCCATCGCCTTCAACTGGCTGCGCCCACTAAGCAGCGACTGAAAAGCGGCGCGCGCGTCGGCACGCACGGCACGCACCGTTTCCTCTAAAGCCTCCCGTTCTCTGGAGCGACGATTTTCCGCGCTGCGTGTACGGGCGCCGATGCGTCCCCCTTCGTAAAGAGGCACACTGACTCTCACGCCCACGCTCTTGTCCTCGTAATCGCGCCCATATACGGTGCCATCGAGCTCATCAAGCCGGCTGTAACCGGCAATCATCTCTACTCTGGGAAAGCGCTGCGCTCGGGTTGCGCGCGCCTCGTATCCCAACGATTCAACCCGCAACCGCGCCGCGACCACTTGAGGATTGAACTCGAGGGCGCTTTGCACCCATTGATCCAGCTCATGACGCTCCAACCCAGGCAGTGCAGCCTCGGCGGACAGGGTCGCAAGCACACCGTGCTGTTCTCCGGTCAGTTCACTCAACCGCTCACGCGCAACTTCCAAATCACCTTCCGCGCGGATTACCGCTGCGCGGGCTGAATCCCGTCTAGCCCGGACATCTTCCATATCCGTGATGGAGGCCATCCCCTCCTCATACATCCCTTCGATTTGCCGGAAGCTAGCCTCCACAGCTTCCAACTCCGAGGCAGCGAGAGATACCCCGGACTGTGCACTGAGCACGGCTAAATACGCCTCTAGGACTCGCCCTATAAGGGACTGGCGCTGCGCCTCCAGCTCCGCCTCACCCACATCGAGGTTAGCCCCACTTCGTTGGTACTCATACCAGGCCGGCAGATCGAACAGGGGCTGGATCAAGTTCACTCCATACTGCTCACGCGTGAAATAACGCTCGTCCTCCTCCTCTCCCGCGAAACCAGCGCTGACCTGATCCCGGTTCACCCGCGTGAGTTCGCCGCTGAGGTCTAACTGCGGCAGAAGCCCGCCCAGGCTCTCGCGCCGGTCTTCTCGAAGGGCATCCACTTCAAAGTCCTGGCCCCGCACGGCTGGGTCCGCCTCTCTCGCCAGATTGTAAACATCCAGCAGCGTCTCGAGCTGATCATCAGCCAGAGCGGAACTGGAAAACCCCGCCGTTAGGGCCATAACCATCCCAATCCCGGCTAGCACCCCGAGACGAGCAAGCTTTTGCAGCATCATCAGTCCTCCGTGAAGGCACGAGCCAGTGCATCCGTAAGCGGCTTCGCCAAGTACTGCAGCGGCGTGCGCTCACCCGTTTTAATCATGACATCTGCGGGCATCCCGGGGCGTATATACACCTCGCCCAGCTTAGCCATTTCGTCATCGGAGACTTCGACGCGGGCCAGGAAGTAAGGCTCTTCGCCATCAGGTTCAATCCGATCAGCAGAGACGTGGATCACTCGCCCCTGGACAACCGGTGTGGACCGAAAACTAAAGGCTGTAAAGCGCACGTCTGCCATCTGGCCGAGGTTTACATTGTCCACGTCCTGTGGGCGGACACGGCCTTCTACAATCAAGGGTTCGTCAGCCGGAACGAGGTCCAAGACCAAATCCCCTGGTCCAATAACTGCTCGTTCGCCATGAACCTGCATATTCACGACTTCGCCATCCACCGGGGCACGGATCTGCTTCCTGCTCAGTGTGTCCTGCAACGCTTGCAGCTCTTCGTCGAGTGCATCAACGTCCCGGGTGATCTGCCGCAGTTCCGCAGCAACTTCTTGGCGGAAGTCTTTGCGCACTTGGATGATTTCCAGCTCAGCTTCGCCAGCCTCAACGCGAGCGGTCGCAATGTTTGCCAAAAGCTCACCCGCTTCCCCCTCGGCCTCAGCAAGCTGCCGCTCAACAGGTCGCAGATCCGCGCGTGGGATAAGCTCTCGCTCTGCTAGCCTGCGGCTGCTCTCCAGCTCTTCTTCCAAAGACTCAACCATACGCAGGCGGCTTGCACGCTGCGCCTGATGCCCGGATATGCGCTCCTCAAGCTGCTCAATGCGTTTCCGAAGAACCGAGATCCGGCCCTCTCTTGCCTCGCGGCGTGTCTGGAACTCCCTCTGCTCGGTGCGCATAGCACGCTCAGCCCGAGGATTGCGTTCCGCGCTGTCACGTAATTCCTTAGGCCAGTCGATCTCATCCGCGTCAGCATCCTCGGCTTCTAGCCGCGCCAGCCTGGCCAAGTCAGCCATGTACTGATTATGGCTGACCAGGTAACTCGCACGTGCCTGGGTTTCATCTAACTGCAGCAGGAGGTCGCCCGCCGAGACGGTATCCCCATCACGCGCATAAATTGACTGGACGATGCCCCCTTCAAGATGCTGCACCGGCTTGCGGTAGGAGTCGACGGTGACGGTGCCTTGGGCAACGACCGCCCCGTCAATGGCAGCTACTGATGCCCACCCCCCGACGAATCCAAATGCCAAGAGGATGATGATCAGACCAAATATGCGAGGAAACCGGTCGTTGGTCTCCGGCTCCACCGACGCTGGCTCGCTTGTGCTCGCGGGGGTCGCATCCCCACCCCCTCCACCGCCGCCACTGAAACCCGTGACAGGCTCGCCTCCTTTTTGAGCAGTCTCCGTATGCGGCGACCCCTGGTGGCCTTGGCTACTCTGCGGCGATGAGGAAGGAGTCTCTGTGCTCTGGTTCCTGCGTATGTCTTCGGTCATTCGTATCCGGTACTCCGAGGCGCCTCGAGATAGACGTTTATGGAATCGCTCACCGTTCCAAGCCTTTGGCGCGGGTAAAGCGATTCATGACTTGCTGCCGATCGCCCAGGGCGGCGGCTTGGCCATCCTTCAGGACGAGGATCTGGTCGACAGCGTTCAGAACTGCCGGGCGATGGGCGATAATAATGACAGTACGACCTTCCTCGCGTAGCTTTTTGATGGTGTCAGTAAGCGCTACCTCGCCGGCATCATCTAGGTTCGAGTTAGGTTCATCGAGAACGATTATCTTGGGGTCGCCATAAATCGCCCGGGCGAGCGCGACGCGCTGCCTTTGGCCCGCGGACAACGCCCCGCTGCTGATCCCGATGCGCGTGTCATAGCCTTCAGGCAACCGCAGGATCATTTCATGCAGGCCAGCCTTTCGCGCCGCCTCTACCACCAGTTGGGGGTCTACTTCGCCAAAGCGGGCAATGTTTTCCGCAATCGTCCCCTCAAAGAGCTCGATGTCTTGGGGTAAATATCCGAAGACGGGGCCGATTTGCTCGCGATTCCAGTTCGCGAGTTCGGCACCATCCACTCGCACCGTCCCCGCATAGGTTGGCCATACACCGACCAGTGCCCGGGCAAGGGTTGACTTGCCAGCCGCGCTAGGCCCTATCACACCCAACGCGGTGCCCGGCCGCAGGCTCAGCGATACCCCGCGTATCGCTGGCGTGCGACTGCCGGGCGGCACCACGACAATATTCTCAGCATCCAACTGACCGGTCGGCGGAGGCAGATCCATGTGCTCCTCGCGCTTCGGCGTGCTTCGCAGCACGTCGTCCAGCCGTTCCCAAGCACCGCGAGCACCGATAAAACCGCGCCAGGCGTGCATGGATTGGTCAATGGGTGCTAACGCCCGCGCCATGATGATGGATGCAGCGATCATTACACCTGGTGTAATCACCTGTTCGACTGCCAACCACGCCCCTGTGGCAAGAATACTGACTTGAAGTATCAGGCGTAGCGACTTGGAGATTGCCGTCAGATTGGCAGACCGATCACTTGCCACCCCTTGAAGGCCGAGCACCTCGCGGTGCATATCCATCCACCGGCGCCGCAACCGGTCTGTCATCCCCATCGCCTCAAGCACTTCCGCGTTACGCAGGTTCGAGCTGGCGTAGTCGGACTCCTTAATATACGCACGGTTAGCCTCGCCCAAGGGGCCGCGAGTGATCACTTCATTCGTGTAGGCAAGCGCGAATAAGACTATGGCGCCAAAGAGGCTAATGAACCCGAGTAACGGGTGGAAGAGAAAGAGGATGAGAAGAAATAACGGCGTCCAAGGCGCATCGAAGAACGCAAAGACCCCCTGCCCCGTCATGAACTGCCGGAGCGTGGTGAGGTCTTTCAATGGCTGCGTGGACCCGGAGTCCGGGGCTCTCAACGCGCGAAAGAAGGTCGCATCAAATAACCGCTCACCAAGGTTCTTATCAATGCTTGCGCCGGCGCGCACGAGCACGCGGTTTCTGGACCACTCCAGGAGACCGAGTACTATCAGCAGCCCGATGGCAACAACCAACAACATGACCAGCGTGGGAATGCTGCCGCTTGACAGGACCCGATCAAACATCTGCAGCATGAAGATCGGCGGCACGAGCATCAACATGTTGATAAAGAAGCTGAACAACGCGACGTACCAGAAGGCTTTGCGACACCTCCCCACGCTCTCACGGAGTTCGCTGACTGCATCTTTACGGCCAGCGGCTGCGGGGGTTTTGCTCATGGATGGATAGCCAACCTCTGTTAGATCAATCTTGTGGGTAAGTCAGGCGAGTGCGGTATGCTATCAGGTCGACTAAACAGTACCAAGCGGGGAGGTGGGGCTGCCACAGCCCTGCTCGAGCAGGGAGCGAGGCATGCTCTGGAGCGACGCCATACTGGTTGCGGGAACTCTTTGGGGCCTGGCTCTTCTTGCCGTTGTTGGCGGAACACTCGCTCCCAGCAATTGGCTCCCCGCCTGGTTGCCAAACGACAAACTTATGCATAGCGCGGCCTACGCGCTACTGCTGCTCCCCGCGGCCGCATGGCTCACTTGCCATTGGGTGCTGATCTTGGCTTGCACCCTGTTCGCCGTGGGTGTGATCTTGGAGTGGATACAAGGCCGACTGATCCCAGGGCGTCAGTTTTGCTGGCAGGATGTTGCTGCCAACGGTGTTGGGTTAGTTGCCGGAGGCACGCTGGGCGGCCTCGTTGGCACCTAGTCGCAGACCAACAACTCAGCCTCTAACGCATTTACCAAAGGCTCCAGGGCTTGCGGGAGCCCGAAGGGTTGGGCTGCAGTGATAGCAACGTCACTCAACCGGTCCAAGTCCGGGTCGGATAGGCACCAGAATCGCATGATTTGCCGTTTCAAGCCATCCTCGAAACCGTGCCCATAGGGCACCACCCGGCAAGCAGGACTGTGACCGACATGATCCATTACACCGACTTGATCGGACGAGATGACGGGTGTGCCGTGAGCCAAGGCCTCGACGACCGCATAGCTGAATGACTCATAGCTTGAGGGCACTACGCAAGCGCGAGCTGTCGCGTAGGCCTGGTTCAGCGATCGTTCATCAAGGGGGCCAGTGCAGTTGATCGATTTCAGGGCTTCTCCGGGCTTTGGATCGGTAACGGCTGTGACACGGATTCTTTCCGCAGCCAACCAGTCATCGATTGCAGCCAGGTGCTGAAAACCCTTGTTGGGCGAACGTCGACCGACAAAAAGCAGCGCCTTACGCTTGGCGGCTGGAGCAGGCTCGGCTCGATGCTGCAAATCCACACCCGCCCGCACCAACTCCACCCGGGCGCCCGGTAACTGGCTTCGAAAGAAGCGCTGCTCCTGAAGACTCAAGGTAAAAACACGGCGGGCATGGCCCATGACCCGACGCTCCAACGCCTTAAAATAAACCCCCGAGAGCAGCGGGTATTTCTGCGACCAGAAGGGGTGAAAGCATGGTGTCCAGACAAAAGGGATTCGATGACAATGGCACGCATGCGCAGCCTGGACGGTAAACAGACTACTTGATCCATGCAGGTGCACAAGGCGCGGCTTTTCAGCCAGTAACTGAGCCAAACGCCGCGGCCAGACGAAACGCTTGTTATGCTGACCAAAGCCGGGCTGACTGTCAGCCCCGACTATACGAGTAACCAGGCGTCGCGCCTCCAGCGCCTGAGCGAGCTGCAGGACATAGCGCTGCACGCCGCCCCAGCTGGTTTCGGGCCCCCGAGGCGCCCAAAGCGCTACGTCAGGCCGCTGCTGAGGCACGCCGCTCTCCTCAGACATCGCCTTGAGAGAGCATGCGCTGAAGGGTATCGCCCATGTCCGGTGCCGGGGCATCAAACCATTGCCGGAGGCAGCTGTTGTCTCCTACCACTCGGACCGGTTCCCCCTCACGAACAAGGTGCGGATCACGGACAATCTGCGGCCTATGGCCCGTCATCTCAACGAGCCGCTCTATTAAACCCTGTATACTGTGCCCTTGGCCGGTGCAGATGTTCACGGCGCTGCCGCGGCCCGGCAGCTGGAGCAAGGCGATATAGGCATCGCAGACCCAGCTAACGTCCGAAAACTCCCTCTCCACATGGGTGTTACCAAGACGAATCTCCGCGGCCCCTTCGCGAAAATGCTCCACAAGCTTGGGCACGAGGAACCTCGCTGATTGCCCTGGCCCTGTGTAATTGAAGGGGCGCAAAAGCCAACAAGGCAGCTCTGCCATATAGGCGTGAGCAGCCATCTCCATTGCCGCCTTGCTGGCTGCGTAGTGGCTTCCCGGGCTGAGCGGCGCAGACTCTGCGATGACACCGCTCCGTTTGGGTGCCCCGTAGACTGCCCCAGAGCTCGCCAATAACATATTGGGACGAAGCCCCGAATGAACCACCGCGTCCAACAACCGCTGCGTGCCGAGCGTGTTCACCTCATAAAAGCGGTGGGCCGGCGCTTGCCCAACCTGACTGATTGCTGCCAAGTGAATTATGGCGTCGGGCTGGGCTGCTGCCAAGGCGGCGCGCAGCGTCTCCGGCCGTGACAGGTCAAGTTCCGCAGTACGGGGCGCGCCCGGCAGTGGCAGCCGTGCTGAAGAGCGCACCCCGGCCCACACCTCGTAGCCTGCGCTTCGCAGCTTGGGCAAAAGGTGCCACCCCGTAAACCCGTCGGCTCCGGTGACCAGTACGCGTTTCACGCTTTACCCTTTCCCTGCATCACGCGTTGCATGTCCGCATCAACCATCCGGCGGCATAAGGCATCGACGCCCACGGTCGCTTCCCAGCCCAATTGCTGCCGCGCCAGGCTCGCATCACCCAACAGCTGATCAACCTCTGCAGGACGATAGAAACGGGGGTTGACGCGCACGCGAACGCGCCCCTGCATGTCTAAACCCCTCTCATCGGGACCGGCCCCTTCCCAGCTTAGCGGCAATCCCGCTGCGGAGAACGCATGCTCAACAAACTTCCGGACGCTGGTCATTTGTCCAGTTGCCAAAACGTAGTCGTGCGGCTGGTCCGCCTGCAGCATGCGGTGCATGCCTTCCACATACTCGGGTGCATAGCCCCAATCCCTACGAGCATCCAAATTGCCAAGCTCGAGCACCTCCTGCATGCCGTGGGCGATACGGGCCGCTGCCAGCGTGATCTTCCTGGTTACGAACTCCGCACCGCGCAGAGGCGATTCATGATTGAAGAGAATTCCGCTGACGGCGAACATGCCATAGGATTCGCGGTAGTTCACCGTTGCCCAATGCGCGAACAGCTTTGCCACGGCGTAAGGACTCCGCGGATAGAACGGCGTCGTCTCCCGCTGAGGCACCTCAACGACCCGACCAAACATCTCCGACGAGGACGCCTGATAATAGCGTATCGACGGATCTACCAAACGAATAGCTTCGAGGAGATGCAGCCCCCCCATCGCTGTTGCCTGCGCAGTTGCCACAGGCTGGTCGAACGAAGTCCCCACAAAGCTCTGAGCGGCCAAGTTATAGACCTCGTCCGGCTCGGCTACGCGCAGCAGTCGCGCAAAACCGCCTGCGTCCAAAAGATCAAAGTCCACCAACTCTAGATGCGGGTGTTCGGCAATGCCTAACTCTTCCAGCCGCCATAGGCTCGGGGTGCTACTCCGTCTTATCGCACCGAAGACCTGGTAACCCAGCTCAAGGAGATGACGCGCCAAATACGCACCATCCTGCCCAGTGACCCCAGTCACCACGGCGACTCTCTGTTTTGACACCGGTTAGCTCCTCTATATAAAACGAATGAGTTAGAACGCAGTGATTGAACGCCTTTTCCTGCCGGGGCCACGACACCGCATTAATGGACGGCCTCCAGTTCGCCCCCCGCGAGCCTGGGTGGCGGCTGGCACCTCCCTACAACCGAGGTTTTATAACCTTCCACAAATTTCGCTAGCACTTTGCGGGCATATTGGGGATCCGAGCGCTCGCTAGCCGTCTGCAAGCCGTCAAGGAGCCGCTGCATGGCGTCTGTTGTCAAGTAGCCCTCCGTCGCTTGCATGATCATGGGATGGTCGGTACCCGAGACTGCCTGCCCCAACACCAGTTCCTCATGCAATTTCTCACCTGGCCTTAACCCAGTAAAACGGATTTCGATATCACCGTCGGGATGGCGGACATCACGCTCCTGCAGACCAGATAGGTGGATCATCCGCCTAGCAAGGTCGAGAATTTTAACCGGCTCACCCATATCTAGCACGAACACCTCACCCCCTCTCGCCATAGCACCCGCTTGAAGGACCAGCGATGCAGCCTCAGAGATGGTCATAAAGTAGCGGGTGACATCAGGGTGGGTTACCGTAACTGGCCCGCCGTTACGGATCTGTTCGCGGAACAAAGGAACAACGGAGCCCGAGGAACCGAGAACGTTGCCAAAACGTACGATCGAGAACACGGTGCCCATATCCGGCTGGCGCGCTAGCCCCTGCAACAATAATTCCGCTGTGCGCTTGGTCGCCCCCATTACGTTGGTCGGACGCACGGCCTTGTCGGTGCTGATTAAGACAAAATGCTCAACCCCAGCCTGTGCCGCAGCCCGCGCAGTGTGCAAGGTACCGAAAACGTTGTTGCGAACGCCCTCTAACGCATTAACCTCCACTAATGGCACATGTTTGTAGGCTGCAGCATGATAAACGGTATCGACGTCGAAGCCCCGGATAAGCGCCTCCATACGTGCCGGGTCGGCTACGTCTGCCAAGGTCGCGCATACTTCAGCCCCCAAGCCATCCATAGCTTTCAAATGCGAGCGCAACTCCCGCTCTATCGTATACAAGGCGAACTCAGAACGCTCGACCAAAACGATACAATTCGGTTGCAATCGCAGTATCTGCCGACAAAGCTCCGCGCCGATTGACCCCCCTGCTCCGGTCACCATTACCGACTTACCTGAAATACAGTAAACCGACAGTTCATGACGCGGAGAAACAGCATCTCTGCCCAGCAGATCCTCTATACCCACATCGCGCACCTGATCCAGGTCAGCACGGTCCCCCACAATGTCATTCAGACTGGGCATAGTAAGAATATGGGCGCGCAATGGCTCAAGCTGTTGGACGATTTCACTTCGGCGACTGCGGGACAGCCCAGGCATCGCCAAGAGTACATACCCGGCAGCTTTCCTGTGGATCAACTCCGGCAGCTGACTGGGATTGTGCACTCGCATGCCGGCGATGATGGTTCCCTGTTTGGCTGGATCATCATCTACAAATGCAATCGGGTGATAATCGCTGCCATTTGCGAGGCTGGTAGCGAGCTGCACACCGCCGGCCCCAGCCCCGTATATCACAACCGCCTTCTTGTCACGGCTGCCTGTCCCAGCTCCTTGGAACCAGGCACGAATCGCAAACCGAGACCCACCGATCATCAGAAGCGTGACTAACCAGTAGATTACAATGGTTGCGCGGGGGACGTCCTCCAGCCGGACCAGGGTCACGATGGCAGCGAACAACAACGCGGACAAAGTGGCACCATAAATCACGGCCATGGCTGCTTGGGGCCCAATGTAGCGCAACACGGCCCGATACAACCCAAACCGGACGAAGACGGGCAGGGTCACTAATGGCACGATCACCAGCAGCCAGGCGTGTTCCAGTAGCACACCGGGTATCGGCTCGCCCAAGCGAAGTGAGAAGGCCGCCCAGACCACTATCGGTAGCATGACGCCATCGACAGCCACCATTATTAGCCGTTTTACAGCCCGAGGCAGCTTAAGCAGGCGCTCCTGAATGTTCACCGACCTCTCCCGGAATGCACCTTAAGTGGTAGTGGAGCCCGCAAAAAGCCCAATACGGGACAATCGGGGCGATATGGTACGCCTATAGGATAGCCAACGCCAGATGATGCGGTGCCACACGAGGGTATTGGAATTACACGCAGACGATTTGCTGAGGGATCGAGCGCCCGGTTGGGCTGCGACGTTTGTCGTCTAGACTAAGTAAGGTGACCTACCGCCACCGCCGCAAGGAGCACCTATGGGCCAGGCACTTTCCCGATTTGACGAAGACCTCCGCCAACTCGCCCGCTTTGTGGAGGAGTCGGAATCCACCGAGCGCGGGTTGGCGAGGCTGGCGGAGCTGGTCAGCCACGCCATGGCCTGCCGGCACTGCTCGATCATGCTGATCAAGCACGACCCGGATAACGGTGAACCGAAGCTGCGGGTGCAGGCGCACCACGGGGATCTACCCGAAGCCGCCTACGAGGAGGCGCAGGGCCTGGGCAGCGGAATCGCCGGCCAGGTGGCCAGTTCCGGCAAGCCACTGTTGATCTCGGACCTGCCCGACTCGGAGTACGCCCCCCTGGCGAAGCGGCCGGAGGCGAAAGGCCCCGACAGCATTTCCGTGCCCATCGTGCTGGAGGATGAGGTGGTGGGCGTGATCAATGTGGACAGCCCGGAGGGCACGCGGCGGCTGGGCGAGGACGATTTGCGCATGGCATCCATCCTCGCCCTCGTGGTGGCCAAGTCACTGCACATTCAGCGCCTGCGGGGGCTACTGAAGACCCACTTCATCAAGCTGGCGTTGGCCCGGGCCAAGTCCGAGGGCAACGGACCGGTAACCCACGCCCCGGACAAGGTCGCCAAGCTGATGGCGCGGACGCTCTACCAGGAGATGGACAAGGCGGGCTTCTCCCGCGACCACATTCTGACAGCGGCCACGGAGATCATCGGGCAGGTCAGCGAGGCAATGGAGGCGCGCTGATCGCCTCCCAATCAGGAGTCATAAACCGCTTTTCGGTGCGCCACTCTGACAATCAGTACAATTAATCGGTCGTCTTCAATACGGCAGACGACGCGGTAATTACCAATCCGGTAGCGCCAAAACCCTGCCAACGCGCCCTTAAGCGGCTTCCCATAGGTACGCGGCCCCTGCGGCCCAAGTACGCGCTGCTCGAAATAGGCACGTATTCTTCGACGGGTGGCAGGGTCCAACTTCTTGAATTCCTTGGCCGCAGCCTGTTCGAACTCAATCGTCCAAGTCACCCCAGACCTCCCTGGCCTTAATGGTGTGGGTCTTCCCTGCCCTTAGGTCTTCGAGTCGCTGCTCAGCCAAATAGATATCTTCCAAGTCATCAAGGTTCTCCTCGATGAGCAGGCGGAGGTAATAAGCTTTACTGCGCCCAGTCGCTTTGGCGAGGTGCGTCAGGCGCTCTTCTGTCTCAGCACTCAAACGGATCGTCGTAGGCATTGTATTCACCTGGATACCATGACTCAGATGAATACATTATAAACGATCAGCGCACGTCCAGGTCAGCCCAAAACACGCAGCGTATGCTGGGCGATCATCAGCTCCTCGTTGGTCGGGATCACGTAGACCGGCACCTGGCTGTCGGCGGTGGTGATACAGCCCGCGTTGCGGGCGTTGGCCTCGGGGTCGAGGGTGATGCCCAGCCAGGCCAACCGCTCGCAAATCGCGGCGCGCACCGGGGCGGCGTTCTCGCCGATACCGGCGGTGAAGACGAAGGCGTCCAGGCCGCCCAGGGCGGCGGTCAGGCTGCCCGCCTCGCGCACGGCTCGGTAGACGTAATACTCCACCGCCTCGGCGGCCT
>PWQG01000335.1 GCA_003556835.1 Gammaproteobacteria bacterium | reverse complement strand
TTTTGCCATCAACCAGATCGTTCATCGCAGTAATGACCGGCTTGAGCACGACATGGAGGTGTGTGCGAAATACAAGGTGCCGATCGTGATTACCAGCCTGGGTGCCCGTGAAGATGTGAGCCGGGCGGTGCAGGCCTGGGGCGGGATTGTGTTGCACGATGTGATCAATAATGTGTTTGCCCGCAAGGCCATTGAAAAGGGCGCGGACGGGCTGATTACCGTCGCCGCGGGTGCCGGTGGCCATGCCAGTGTGAAAAGCCCCTTTGCGATGGTTCAGGAAATCCGTGAATGGTTTGACGGACCTCTTGTTCTGGCGGGCTCGATTGCCAGTGGTGGTGCGATACTGGCAGCGCAGGCGATGGGGGCGGATCTGGCCTACATCGGGTCTCCCTTTATTGCCACACCCGAGGCCCGTGCGGTGGACGAGTACAAGAAGATGATTGTCGAGAGCAACTCCGATGATATCGTCTACAGTAACTTTTACACCGGTGTGCATGGCAATTATCTCAAGGGAAGCATACAAAATGCCGGCATGGACCCGGACAATCTGCCGGAAGCCGATCCGAGCAAGATGAATTTTGGCGCCGGCGGCGAAGCAAAAGCCTGGAAGGATATATGGGGTTGCGGTCAGGGTATCGGCGCCATACAGGAAGTCCTGCCCACTGCAGAGTTGGTGGCCCGGCTGAAACGTGAATACCGGGAGGCAAAAGCCAGGCTTTGTGCCTGATGCCAGGTAGAAAATGAGGGGAGGCTTGAGTATGGAAAAGCGTTTATGCCAACGTCTTATGTTATTGATTCTCGGCCTGGTGTTGGTGGCTTGCCAGGCGTCGGATGAAACCCGAAGCTCGGCCATCGAACGCGGTCAGGCAGGCGAGGAGGTCGATCGAATCTGTTTCACCAGACAGATTGACAGCTGGCAGCGACTTGATGATCGCTCCATTGTTGTGCGGCGGGGTATGAATGACTATTACCGCCTGGAGCTGATGGGCGCTTGTGATCCCCGTGATGCCTTCGTTGCCATCCAACTGGAGTCACGTAGCGGAATATGCCTGTCGCAGGGAGATCGCGTGCGCTTTGATCGCGACCGCGCGGGGCTTTCCTGCTCGATCAGGCGGATCCATGAATGGATACCTGCTGGGGATGACGAGGAGGATGACGTGGTGATCGGCCCCTGATGCGTTTATCGGGTTTCAATCCGGTTTGTCGGAGAAGGGCGTTGCTGAACTGTCATCGGCCTGCTGCAGGCTGCGTGCCTGTATACGTTGGCGGATGAAGCTGCCTGCTATCATGATCAGGGCCAGTACCAGCAGTGGCCAGAGCGAAGCCACTCCGATCCGGTCATCGGCCTGTGCGGCATTGGTGGTGCCATAAATGACCCAGCAATACAGGCTCCATTTGATGGTCAAGCCCAACAAGGCCGCCGCCAGAAAGGACCATAAGGGTACCCGCAGGATACCGGCTCCGTAGTTCACTGCCCAATGTGGGCAGCCGGGCAGCACGCGCAGAGCGGTCTGGGTGAAGAAATCACTACGTTGGCTGAGCAGACGGAACAGCCAGGCCCCGCTTCTGGGTTGCCAGTTGGCTCCCAGTCGACCGGAAAGGCGGTATGCACCCAGGGCTCCGGCCAGACTTCCGGCCAACATGATGCTGACGGCAAAAGCGGGAGGATGGAAAGGGGCAATCAGCCAGATCACCATTGTGCCGGGCATGGCAAAGGTGAATAACAGGGCCTGAATGACAATCAGTCCGGCAATGGCCCAGGGATGAGTGACAAACCAGCGGCCCCATTCGAGAAGCTGCGGCAGCGAGATCGGCTCCCAGATGCTCACCGCGATTGCGCTGCACAGAATCAGGCTGATCAGTATGATTCGTTGCCTGCGTTCGATCTTCCGTGGCGCGCTGCCTGCCATTCGGTTTCCGCTTCAGTCTGTTTTGGTATCAAGCACTGCCATCACCGACCAGTCGGCCAGCAGAGCCGGTTTCTCTTCGTTCTCGACTTCAATGGTCACCCGGTGGCGTAGCAGTACCTCTGCCGGATTGCGATCTTCAACACTGAGCAGGACGAAGCGGCCGCGGATTCGCTTGCCGATCCGAACCGGATTGGTGAATCGGAGCCGGTCCATGCCGTAGATGATGGACGCTTCGGTGCCACGGATTTTCAGTGATCCTTGCGCGGAGAACATGGGGAGCAGGGACAGGGTCAACAGACCGTGTGCGATGGTGCCACCGTAACAGCTCTCATGCAAGGCGCGTTCCTGGTCGATATGGAGGAACTGGTAGTCTCCAGTAGCATCGGCAAAGCGGTTCACTCGCTCCTGGGTTATCGGCAACCAATTGGTGATGCCCACTTCCTGGCCGATGAAAGCTGCGGCCTCATCCCGTCCGACTTTCAGAGGCATGCCATCTTCCCGTGTGTTCAGGGAAGCATTTCGCACATAGTTCCTGATCTGCGTGGCGGCGGGAATATTCGCCGTATTCTGGATGTGTGCGTAAAGTTCTTCCAGACATTGATCGGGCGCGGACATGTTGTTCATCCTTATTTGTTTTTGTGACAGCAGACAGTTTGTAATAAAACTACAAAAGTATCTCCTGAAGACGACGCGCGGTCAATATCCAGAATGCGGTAGTGTGACAGTCTGCAGGTGGGACGGGCTTGCCGGAGCAAAGCCCGTCCCGGAGGGGAGGGGATCGAATCAGTTGTCGCCGCGATATCGGGCTGTGACCACTTCAACTTCCACGAACATCAGGGGACCGACCAGTCCGGCTACCTGCAGGGCGGAGCGGGCTGGCAGATTGGGCTGCTCTTCGGTGCCGAAGTATTGGGTGTAGGCGTCCATGAAGCCCTGGAAATCCATCTGGCCATCCAGCGCGGGATCACCGACCAGGAATACGGTCATTTTGATGACGTCGCCCATGGTCAGGCCGAGATTTTCCAGATTCTCCTTGGTGCGCTCGAATACACTGATGGACTGGGTGTAGGTGTCACCGTAGAACTCGGGTGTGCCGCGCTCGGCATCCGGGTCCGCAGCGCCGGGAACGACACCGCTGTGGAAGACCAGTGAGGTGTTGGGACCGACTTCAACGGCGTTGGCGATCGGGAATGTGCCAGTGTTGGGGTGTGTCTGTACCTGGGCAGTAGCGGAGGAAGCGGCCAGCAGAGCACCAGCGGCCAGCACGCCTGCATTCAGCAGCTTACGAATGTTTGTATTCACAGTATTGACTCCTTGCGGTAGATGAATCACGGATCTTGACGTCCGAGTGTATTGATATAGCTGACGACGTCGATTATCGCCTGTTCGTCAGTCAGAGGCAGCGCCATGGCGCGCATCTGTGAGCCGTAGACATCGCGGCTATCTGCGCCACGGTATCCGGCCACGAAATTCTTCAGTTGAGTGACCAGGTACCAGTCGTCCATGCCGGCAAGTTGGGGGCCATTCATCATTTCCCGACCTTCACCATCCTGTCCATGACAGGTGGCACAGGAACGGTACAATTGACGGCCGCGTTCCACATTGCCGCCGCTTAACGTGATGGGTGCAGGAACATATTCCCAGGTTTCGACCCAATCTAGAATATCTTCCAGTTCTTCGTCACTGAGTACCTCCGCCATGGGCTGCATTTCCTGACCCGCCAGGTCTTCCGGATGGGTGCCTCGCAAGCCATCGCGGAACAGATTCATCTGTCGTTCCAGGTACCAGCGCTCCATGCCGGCAAGACGCGGAGCATCAATGCTCTCGTTGCCGCGACCATCCGTGCCATGACAGGTCATGCAGAAACGATGATCGTAATTCTCATGGTCCACGTCGGCCACTGCAGAATTCAGGGGCAACACCGTACACAGTGCCAGACTCCAGAACAGGCGGTGTGTTGTTTTACTCATGACTGTGTTTCTCACTCAGGTTAAAAAAGGGGACGGCTTTCGCCGTCCCCAGCACTACTCAACTAATACCACTACAACTCTGCATCAGAATTCGGCGCGGAGTCGAGCGTATACAAACCGACCGTTAGGGCTGTAGGCAACCGAGGTCAGGTATTCATTACTGCTCGTGTCGCCGAAATCGATGTCACGAACGCGGGGCGGCATGGTATCCAGGATATTGTCCGCACCAATAATGAAGGTATAACGATTATCGTAGGTATAGGCCACTTCACCACCGAAGATGACTTCACCGCTGACCCAGTAGTCACGGCTCGGATCAGCCGTGGAGGGTACCAGCTTGTATTCGTCATAAACGTTGGCCTGAGCGGTGATACGGAAATCGCCAAGGAAGTGGTTGGCACGCAGGTTGATGCGGTTAGCCGGAATCCGTTCGGTCAGATTGGTACGCTGGGCGCGGGACAGCAGCTCTTCGGTGAAATCGTCAAGCTCCTGATCCTTCCAGGCCCATGAGCCGTTGAAGGTGGTGCGGCTGCCGTTATCCCAGTTGTGGGTGTAGGAGGCGACCACTTCAACACCCTGGTTGGTCGTATCCAGGTCATTGGTGTAGTAACGGATACGCGACAGGCTGCCAGCACCGGCGATACCGGATTCCTGCAGCTCCTGGGCGATCTCCGGAGTGATTTCGAAGAAGCTGGAGTTGAGAATACGATCAGTCATCTCGATCCAGTAGTAGTCGACCGTCAGGTCGATCGGGCCCAGTTCGGTGGCGATGCCCATCGACAGGTTGGTCGATTTCTCCGGTGTGAGTTCCTGACCACCGAAACGCTGTGCAATCGGGTTGGTCGGCGGAATCTGACCCTGGGCAACCGGGATGTTGTTATCCACACCGGTACTCAGGTTGGAGATGTTGGCCTGACCCGGTGACGGTGCACGGAAACCGGTGCTGAATGTACCGCGCAGGTTGGTGCTGTCGGTCAGGCGGAAACGGGCAGAGAGCTTGCCATTGGTGGTATCACCGAAGGTGTCGTAGAAGTCCTCGTAGCGCAGGGCGGCGCCCAGCAACAGACGTTCAGTCACGTCAGCCTCGATATCCACATAGAAACCCCAGTTCTTGCGGTCCCAGGAACCCTGCTGGTTCGGACCAAAGCCCTGGAAGCCGTCGGAACCAACATTGGTTCCCTGGTCGCCGTAAGGGCCGATCAGATAGGAAGCTTCATCATTGGAGTCGGCGCGGAAGATCTCGCGGCGCCACTCGATACCGTAGGCCAGGTTCAAGGGGCCCCAGAGGCCATCCAGTTCGAAAGGCTTGGCCAGGTCGATACCGAAGGTGTTCTCGACGGTGGTGTAGATACCCGGCTTGAAGGAGGTCGGTGTTTCCGGCCCCATGGTGGCGTTCACGGTGTTGTACAGGAAGTACTCGACCTCCGAAAAGCCAAGGGCCATGCTCACATCGTAAGTAGTGCCATCGCCCAGTGTACCGCGGATACCCGTGGCATTGGAGACATCAACCAGGTCAGCACCGAACTGGGGTGTG
>PWQG01000211.1 GCA_003556835.1 Gammaproteobacteria bacterium | reverse complement strand
GCGATCCTGGCCGCTGTGCTCTATGCATTGCTGGCCGGGTTTTCCCTGCCCACGAGGCGCGCGCTGATCATGGTCGCGGTGTTCATGATCGGACGTCTCCTGGGGCTGCGGATGCCGGTCAGCCTGGGATTGATCCTGTCCCTGTTCCTGGTGCTGTTGCTGGATCCCCTGGCCGTGGCCAGTGCCGGATTCTGGCTGTCCTTCGTGGCCGTGGCCGCCTTGCTGCTGGGATATTCAGCACGGCACCGACATCCGGGGCCGTATCAGTCGATGGAAAGTGGGGGCGTCCAGTCCTGGATGGCAGGGCTGTACCAGCGATGGTTGAAGGCACAATGCCTGGTTTTCATCGCCCTGGTTGCGCCCCTGGCGTTCTGGATGGGGGAGGTGTCGTTACTGGC
Source organism: Gammaproteobacteria bacterium (assembly GCA_003556835.1). Taxonomy (GTDB): domain Bacteria; phylum Pseudomonadota; class Gammaproteobacteria; order Pseudomonadales; family Pseudohongiellaceae; genus PWQG01. The sequence goes on along the minus strand of PWQG01000211.1, from coordinate 19,247 downwards.
GCCCCTGGCCAATATCCTTGCCATTCCCCTGATCAGTCTGTTCGTGGTGCCCCTGAGTCTGTCCGGGGTGTTGCTGTCACCCGTTCAGTCCGGTCTGGCCGCCTGGTGTTGGCAACTGGCAGCCCGGGGTGCCGCCCTGCTGGAATGGGGCCTGGAGAAGCTGTTGGAGCGGGCTGCATCACTGGCCATTTTGAGTCTGGACCCACCCTTGTGGCCGGCACTGGCCCTGGCTGCCTGCGCCGCCGCAGTGCTGCTGATGCCGGTCGGTTGGCCGGGTCGATGGGTCGCGCCGATGCTGTCGCTACCACTGTTCCTTTCCTCTGCTGCATTGCCGGAGAAGGGGATCGCTGCGGTCACGGTACTGGATGTGGGGCAGGGCCTGGCGGTAGTGGTGCGCACCCGGCAACACACATTGTTGTTTGATACCGGGCCGGGGAGCGGGGATTCGGATGCTGCCCGATTCACGCTGCTGCCTTATCTGCAATACCGGGCGCGGTCCCATATCGATACCCTGATTGTCAGTCACTGGCATGCCGACCACCATGGAGGGCTCGCGACCCTATTGGAAAACAAATCTGTCCAGCGCCTGCTGCTTGGCTCAACGCCCGGGTCCGCTCGGGAACAGTCGCTGCGGAGCAGGCTGTCGGAGGAGGTCACATGGCAGGTCTGCCGCAGCGGTATGCAATGGCAGTGGGATGGGGTGGAATTCCGGATCCTGCATCCGGCCGGGGAGCAGTACGTGAATGAAAATGACAACAGTTGTGTGCTGCAGATCAGGGCGGGTGGGCAGACCCTGCTGTTGACCGGTGATGTGGAGATGCAGGCGGAAGCCGCCCTGGTGGCGCGTCACAACGATGCGCTGGCGTCGACGGTGCTGCTTGTGCCCCACCACGGCAGCCGCAGTTCTTCAGGCGGAGAATTTCTCGATCATGTGGCGCCGGAATTGGCGCTGGTATCCACGGGCTACCGTAACCGTTTTGATCATCCGCATGAAAGCATACGGCTCCGTTACGCGTCGCTGGACATCCCGCTCTGGAATACGGCCCACCAGGGGGCGCTGTCCCTGGTGTTGGGCGCTGAGCAGGAACCGGAGGTGTTCGCCTGGCGGGAGCAGCGCCGCCGGTATTGGCGCCTGCCCTGAACATTCAATAACGCAGACGCTGGCGCGGCTTGATCGGAGCCAGCAGGAAATAGAAGATCCAGGCGAACCAGGACAGGAAAATGATGGCGAGAATCCAGGCGATTTTCTCCCCGGTCCCGGTCACATCCGATGCCATGATCAACAGTATTGGCAGCAGCCAGATGAAAAAGACGCTGAAAGCGATCAGGGCGCCAATGCCGAGGCCGATCACCGGCAGCGCCAGAATGATGACCATGATCGCGGCCAGAACCAGTAAAATGTTACCCAGGCACTTCATGCGCGTTTCTCCCGTTTATGATACGTGAACTACAAACGTACATTGCGAAAGCTGTGCCAAAACAAATAATAATTTAAAAACAAAGGGTTACAGTTATAGCTCGATCTCTACCTGGTAAAATTCGCCAGAATGTGGCGAAGTGATCCGATCTGTTCCGTGCGCTGCGTCATGGGCTGGCGGGCGGGCGTGCCATTGCTGCCTCCGATTGTGGTAAAGTAGCGCCGATTCCCGGGAGGTCAGCTTGTGGTAGAAATCATCCAGGCGGGCGGCTGGCTCATGCTGCCCATCATTCTTTGTTCCATTGTGGCGATTGCCATTGTCATCGAGCGCTTCTGGACCCTGAGCGTGTCGCGGATCGCACCGCGCTACACGGTCGGTCAGGTCTGGACCTGGCTCAAAAACAATGAGCTGGACTCCTCGCGTTTGCGTGAGTTGCGCCTGGCTTCCCCGCTCGGCCAGATTCTGGCTGCGGGGCTGGTCAATGCAAGGCAGGGGCGTGAGCTGATGCAGGAGAGCATTGAGCAGACCGCTGCACAGGTCATTCATGAAATGGAACGCTATCTGTCGACACTAGGCACCATCGCCGCCATCACCCCATTGCTGGGTCTGTTGGGCACGGTGATCGGCATGATTCGTGTATTCACCGAAATCATGATCCAGGGTACCGGCAACCCCAATGCCCTGGCCGGAGGCATTTCCGAGGCGCTGATCACCACGGCAGCGGGTCTGACCGTCGCGATTCCGGCCTATGCCTTCCACCGTATGTTCCTGCGCAGGGTCGATACCCTGGTTTTGGCGCTGGAACAGGAGTCGGCCAAATTGGTGGATGCCCTGCACAGTGATCGCCGCGTGGAGCTGCACGACGGTAACCACGGCGATCGCGCAAAGAAGGACTGACGTGAAATTTCCGCGAAGGCCAAAAGAGGAGCCGAGCATCAATCTGACGGCATTGATTGATGTGGTCTTCCTGTTGCTGATATTTTTCATGGTGACCACGACGTTCACCCGTGAGACCCGGCTGTCCGTCAATCTGCCCGAAGCGGATGCCGAGGCGGCTCAGGAGGTCCCCGGGCAACTGGAAATCCTGGTCACCAGTGATGGACGTTATGCTATTGACGGGGAGGTACTCGTCGATGGCCAGTTGCCCACGCTGATGCGTGCCCTGGAACAGCTCAGTGGTGGGGATCGTGATGTCTCCATCCTGTTGATTGCCGATGCCGAAGCCAGTCATCAGTCCGTGGTGCGAGCCATGGATGCCATCGGTCAGTCCGGTTTTGATCGCCTCAGTATCGCCACCCGGGGCATGGATGATGAGACTGTTGAATCCGACGCACCAAGCCCGGCAAACGGGAACTGAATAAAGGCCGCTGCGTTATGGAAACAGGTGACAGAATCCGACAGCTGCGTCAGCAGACGAGCAGCAATGAAGAGGCGTCCGCCTCCGACGGCCTGAAAATCTACCGCCGATTGCTTTCCTATGCCTTGCCCTATGGTCCGATGATCGCCATCTGCCTGGTCGGTTTCACGATCTATGCGGCAGCAAGTCCGGCAACAGCGGCCTGGTTGGGCTGGACGATCGACCAGGTGGAGGCCGGCAATGCCGATGCGCGCATCCTTGCGCCCGTGCTTTGTGTGCTGATCGTGGTGATGCGTGGTATTGGCGGGTTCATGGGCACCTATTCGCTGGAATTCATTGCCAACAATATCGTCCACCGCCTGCGTTGCCAGGTGATTGATCAATTGCTGCGGGTGCCGGTGCGTTACTATGACAGCAACACCATGGGCCGGCTGGTCTCCAAGGTCACCTATGATGTGATGCAGGTCAAAGGGGCGGCCAGTAACGCCGTCACCGTACTGCTGCGTGAGGGCCTGACGGTGGTGGGTCTACTGCTGGCACTTTTCTGGACCAACTGGCGCCTCAGCCTGGCCTTTCTGCTGATTGCACCGATCGTGGCGGGCGTGGTCTATATCGCCACATCCTATTATCGGCGCTACAGCAGGCAGATGCAGGACTCCATGGGAGACGTGACCCAGATTGCCAACGAATCAATCAAGGGCCAGCGGGTCATCCGCACTTTCAATGCCGGTGATTATGTCAGTCAACGCTTTGCCAGTGCCAGCAATCGCAATCGTCGTCAGAACATGAAAATGGTGGTGACCGAGCAGACCGCCTCACCGCTGATCCAGATCCTGGTCAGCCTGGCCATGGCCTTCCTGATCTGGTTCGCCATGTCACCGGAGATGTTGGCGGACACCTCGGCCGGCTCCCTGGTCACTTTCCTGACCCTGGCAGGCCTGCTGGTCAAGCCCTTGAAGACACTTTCCGGCATCAATGCCATCATTCAACGGGGCATTGCCGCGTCAAGCAGTGTGTTCGAGTTGCTGGATGAAGACAGGGAGCCGGACAGCGGCGAATATGCAGTGGAGAAGGTGGAGGGTAACGTCAGCTTCGAGCAGGTTGATTTTTCCTACGATCCGGACACTCCGGTGCTGCGCAATATCAGTCTGCACGTACGAGCCGGGCAGACCATTGCCCTGGTGGGGCGATCAGGCAGTGGCAAGTCCACCTTTGTCAATCTTCTGCCGCGTTTCTACGATCCGGTAAAGGGGCGCATCACCCTGGACGGGGTGGATCTGCGGGAGTACCGGCTCGGCAACCTGCGCGAGCACATCTCCCTGGTATCCCAGGACGTGGTGCTCTTTGACGGCTCCATTGCCGAGAATATTGCCTACGGACAGGCCGGGTCGGTGGATGATGAACAGATTCTGGCAGTGGCCGAGCTGGCCAACGCCAGTGACTTCATCAAGCAACTGGACCATGGCATTCACAGCCCCGTCGGTGATGGTGGTTCACGCCTGTCCGGTGGGCAACGACAGCGCCTGGCTATCGCCCGTGCTTTTCTCAAGGACGCTCCGATACTGATCCTTGATGAAGCAACCTCCGCACTCGATTCGGAGTCCGAACATCATATTCAGGAAGCGCTCAACACCCTGATGAAAGGTCGAACGACCTTTGTCATCGCCCACCGACTCTCGACCATCGAGAACGCCGACTGCATTCTGGTCATGGATCAGGGGCAGGTGGTGGAGTCGGGAAGCCATGAGGAGCTGATCGCCCTGGACGCTCACTATGCGCGTTTGCATGGCATGCAATTCATCGACCGTGACGAAGCATCCCCTGGGCATGAAGACGGAAGTACGGATTGATGTGGTCACGTGCCTGGTATGGGGGCGCCCGATGGCTGTATCTGCTCTGGCCCCTGTCGTTGCTGTTTCGTCTGCTTGGCACACTGCGCGCGGCCTATCTGCAGCGCCGTGCAGTGCCGGCTCCATTGCCAACCATCGTGGTGGGCAATATCAGTCTGGGCGGCACGGGCAAGACACCCATGGTCATTGCGCTGGTGAGGGCCCTGCGGGAGCGGGGCTACCGGCCGGGGGTGGTCAGTCGTGGTTATGGGGCAAGTCTTCCTGCGAGGCCCTGGCGGGTCGCGGAGGGAGAGTCGGCTACACAGACTGGCGATGAAGCACTTTTGATCCATGAGCGCGCCGGCTGTCCGGTGGTGCTGGATCCGGATCGCCCGCGCGCCGTAGCCGCATTGGCGGACAGTGGAGAATGTGATGTCATCATCAGCGATGACGGACTGCAGCACTACGCCATGTCTCGCCAGGTGGAAATCGTTCTGGTCGATGCCATCCGCGGCTTCGGTAATGGCCTCTGCCTGCCCGCCGGCCCCCTGCGCGAGGCGCCGTCACGGGTGGCCAGCGCCGACCATGTAGTGATCAATGGGCAGAGTGGCTTCCGGTTGCCGGTACGGCCACGTGATACCGTCACTCATATGCGCCTGCTCCCGACCGCCTGGGTGAACCTGTACAGCGGCGAAGAACGGAGCCCTGAGACCCTGTTCGCCAATGCTCCGCCGCATAAAATGCCGGCACTGGCTGGCATCGGCAATCCGGACCGTTTTTTTGACCTGCTCACTTCCCTGGGATATGAAGTTGAACGTCATGTGTTTGATGATCACCATCCCTATGGCCGGGAGGAGGTGGAGGCAATCAGTCGGGGCGCGAGCGGCCCGGTGGTCATGACGGAAAAGGATGCGGTAAAGTGTAAGCAGTACGCGGATGAACGTTTCTGGTACCTGCGCGTGGATGCGATTCTCGACGACGTACTGGTCGATACCATCGATCGCAGTCTGCAGGCACTGTCGTCCGGGCGACAACAGGATCAACGTCACTGAACATGAGGATACAAGGCGAATGGATCGAAGATTGCTTGGCATACTGGTGTGTCCTATCTGCAAAGGGCCACTGGATTACAAAAAAGAGAAAGAAGAGTTTTTCTGTTTCGCCGATGCCTTGGCCTTTCCGGTCCGTGATGGGATTCCGGTCATGCTTGAGGAGGAAGCCCGGGAATTGACCCGGGAAGAGCGGATTCAGCGCTGATGTCGTACATGGTTGTCATTCCTGCCCGCTATGCTTCAAACCGCCTGCCGGGCAAGCCGCTGCTGGATATCGCGGGCAAAACCATGCTGCAACGGGTGCATGAACAGGCCAGCCGTAGTGGAGCCACTGCGGTACATATTGCCACCGACGATACACGCATTGCCGAGTGCGCACGAGGTTTTGGTGCATCGGTATGCATGACCGACTCCGGACACCAGTCCGGCACGGATCGGATTGAAGAGGCAACAAGACAACTGGGACTTCCCGATGATGCGGTTGTAGTCAACGTCCAGGGTGATGAGCCGATGATCCCCCCGGGGTTGATTGACGGGGTGGCCCAGGATCTGATGCAGCACCCGGATGCCGGGATCAGTTCCTTCTACGAATCACTGGATTCCATGGCAGATGCGCAGAATCCGAATATCGTCAAGGTGGTCATGGACGCACAGGGTTATGCACTGTATTTCAGTCGCTCCCTCCTGCCCTGGCGCGATTCGGGCACGGAGCTATTGCAGGCACCGGTGTATCGTCATGTCGGCATCTATGCCTACCGGGTTGGGACGCTGAAGCGATTCGTGGAGTGGCCACAATCACCGATCGAGCGCAGCGAGCGCCTGGAACAGCTGCGTGCCATGAGTAATGGTGTGCGCATCCATATGCTACAAACCAGTGAAGAGGTGCCTGGTGGCATTGATACATTGGAGGATCTTGAGCGACTACGCAAACAACTGCGCGAGAAGGAGGGCAGTAAGTGAGTTCGGAACCGGTATTGAAGGTGTTGATGGTCTGTCTTGGCAATATCTGTCGCAGCCCAACCGCCCACGGTATCCTGCAGAAGCGACTGGTTGATGCGGGGCTTGATACCCTGGTCTCGGTTGATTCGGCAGGTACTGGCGACTGGCATGTGGGCAAGGCTCCCGATGCACGCGCCACGGAAGCGGCGGCAGCGCGCAACTATGATCTGGCCGCGCTTCGCGCCCGTCAGGTTACCGTAGATGATTTTGCCCGCTTTGACTATGTGCTGGCCATGGACAATATGAACATCGCGGACCTTTGCCGGCTCAGTCCGCCGGAACAGGTACACAAGATTCAACGCCTGCTCGATTTTGTATCCTCGAGTGTCGAGGAAGTGCCAGACCCGTATTTTGGCGGCGAAGATGGTTTTGAATACGTACTTGATCTGGTGGAAGCGGCCTGTGATGGTTTTTTGCTACAGTTGAAAGCAGATCTGGATGCCCGTGGTCATAAAGCATGACACCCGGTCCCATCGAGCATGCAGAGCTGAAGTCGTATAACAGTTTTGCGGTATCGGCCCGCTGCCGTGCACTTTTCGACGTGGACAGTATCGAGGCGCTTGATGCCGCTATCGACTGGTCGGAGCAAAGGGATCTGCCATGGCTTCTGTTGGGAGAGGGCAGTAATGTGCTCTTTGTTGGCGATTACCCGGGTAGCTGTATCCGCCTCCGATTGACCGGAATCCAGCATGAAATGCTCGATGATAACTGCGTACGTGTGACTGCCGGTGCGGGTGAGAACTGGCACCAGTTGGTGCGGATCTGTCTCGACCAGGGCTGGCACGGCATTGAAAACCTGGCCCTGATTCCCGGTAGTGTCGGCGCGGCTCCGGTGCAGAATATAGGCGCCTATGGCGTGGAGCTGTCCGATGTGCTCGAGTCGGTGGAAATCCATCATATCGAGAGCCGGCGGAATCAACGCCTGGCCGCCAGGGATTGCCACTTTGCCTATCGTGACAGTGTGTTCAAAGGGGAGCTGAAGGGACGGGTGGTGATCACGGCCATACATCTGGTCCTGCGCAAACAGTCGGCAGTGGTGGCGCATTATCCGAGTCTGCAGGAAGAGCTGCAGCGCACTGGCGGTCCGGTGACACCGGCCACGCTGTTCGAGGCGGTCTGTCGTATCCGTCAGCGACGCCTGCCGGACCCGGCACAACTTGGTAATGCGGGCAGCTTTTTCAAAAACCCGGTGATCGGGACCGAGCAGTTGGAGCAACTACGGCAGGAGTATCCGGAATTGCCGGCCCATGCCATGGACGGCTCTGCGCAACACAAAGTGCCGGCTGCCTGGTTGATTGAAAAGGCCGGTTGGAAAGGGTTCCGCGCAGATGACGCGGGCGTACACAGTGAACAGGCCCTGGTGCTGGTCAATCATGGCAGCGCCAACGGGCAGGCGATTCTGGATCTGGCGGAACGGATCATGGAGAGCATCCGGTCCCGCTTCGATATCAATCTGGAACCTGAAGTGCGAATCATCGCCCGGGAATCATGACGCAAGACGCACCGTTTGACCACAAGGAATACCTGCGCCACCTCAGTGCAAAACCGGGGGTGTATCGCATGCTCGACAGGGCCGGGGAGGTGTTGTACGTTGGCAAGGCCCGCAATCTGAAGAAGCGGGTGGGGAATTATTTCCGTGCCTCCGGGCTCGATACCAAGACCATGGCCCTGGTCAGCAAGATTGCCGATATCGAGGTGACCATCACCGCCTCGGAGACCGAGGCACTGCTGCTGGAACAGAGCCTGATCAAGAAATGGCGACCGCCGTACAATATTCAGCTGCGGGACGATAAATCCTACCCGTACATCATGTTGACCGATCGCGACAACTATCCGCGTCTGTCTTTCTATCGCGGCAGTCGCAAACGCAAGGCAAGTTTCTTCGGCCCTTATCCGAGCGCCAGCGCCGTGCGCGAGACCCTGGCAATACTGCAGAAGGTTTTTCGCCTGCGGCAATGTGAGGACAGTTATTTCCGCAACCGTTCCCGTCCCTGCCTGCAATACCAGATCGATCGCTGTACCGGGCCCTGTGTTGGCCTGATCAGTGAGGAACAGTATGCCGAAGACGTACGCTTCACCCGCCTGTTCCTGGAAGGGCGCAGTGATGCGCTGATGCGTGAGTTGGAGCAGCGCATGGAACAGAAGTCACAGCAACTGGATTTCGAACAGGCGGCGCGGATCCGCGACCAGATCATTGATTTGCGCAAAATCCAGGAGCAGCAGTCCGTGGCAGGGCAACAGGGCGATGCTGATGTTTTGGCCGCGTCGATGGGTGGTGGACAGGCCTGTGTGCACGTGATTTTCATCCGTGGTGGCCGGGTCATCGGCAGCAAGAATTTCTTTCCCCGAGACCGCCTTGCCGACAATGCTTCGAGCCTGCTGTCCGCGTTCCTGGCCCGCTATTACATCCAGGACGGGCAGGCGGGCAATATTCCAGCGGAGCTGATCCTCTCCGATGACATTCCCGATGCCGCCAGTCTGCGCCAGGCTCTCGCTCACTGCGCCGGACACAAGGTACGCATCAGCAGCACGGTACGATCGCACCGGGCCCGCTGGGTGGATATGGCCCGTGAGAACGCCGAGCAGGGCCTGCAGGGCATGATCAACAGCCGTCAACAGGTGCATCTGCGGTTTCAGGAGCTGCAGGATGTGCTGGGCCTGGAGGCCATGCCACAACGCATCGAATGCTTCGATATCAGCCATACCATGGGTGAGGGTACGATGGCCTCCTGTGTGGTCTTTGATGTCAACGGCGCCCTCAAGTCCGACTACCGGCGTTATAACATCCGGGATGTGGCGGGCGGGGATGACTACGCCGCCATGGAGCAGGCCCTGTCCAGGCGCTATCGCCAGGCAGCCAGCAATGATCCGGCAGACCGTGTGGAAGCCCGTATCCCCGATATTGTGCTGATTGACGGCGGCAAGGGGCAGCTGGCCCGCGCCGTGGAGGTGCTCGAGGACAGCCAGATGCAGGAAGTCATGCTGATCGGGATTGCCAAGGGCATCAGCCGTCGCGCCGGCCAGGAAACCCTGTACGTGGCCGAGGACGGGGCGTATCGTGAAATTGTCATCCGCACGGTTTCCCCGGCACTGCATCTGCTGCAGGAGGTCCGTGACGAGGCACACCGTTTTGCCATCACCGGACACCGACAACGCCGGGCAAAAGCGCGGCGCGTTTCCCCGCTGGAGGAAATACCCGGGCTCGGACCCAAGCGCCGTCAGGCCCTGCTGCGTCACTTTGGCGGGCAACAGGAGTTGCTACGGGCCAACGAGGCACAAATGCAGAAAGTGCCCGGTATCAGTAAAAAGCTGGCTGCAGACGTTTATGCGGCCCTGCATAACGAGTAGAATGTCGCCACACTGAAGTGGCCTGTCTGGGAGATCATGGACGCATGAATAGCGCCAATCTAGTCACCTGTATTCGCGTTCTGTTGGTGCCGTTGGTGGTCATCATCTACTATTCGCCGCTGGCCTGGGGCAATCTGCTGGCGGCAGCCCTGTTCGGTATCGCCAGTATCACAGACTGGCTGGATGGGTATCTTGCCCGTCGCCTCAACCAGACCTCCGACTTCGGCGCCTTTCTCGATCCGGTTGCTGACAAGCTGCTCGTGGTGGTGGCCATGGTCTTTCTCACAGCCGCCTATCCCAGCCCCTGGTTTGTTCTGCCGGCGGCCATCATCATTGCCCGGGAGGTCTTTGTCTCGGCCCTGCGTGAATGGATGGCCAGCAAGAACCAGCGTGACGCCGTGGCGGTGGGTTATGTCGGCAAGCTGAAAACCACTTCCCAGATGGTGGCCATTCTCATTCTGATTGCCGCCATGCCGGGTTGGCCGGACTGGTTCTGGCAGACCGGTTACGCGCTGATCTACCTGGCGGCCGTGCTCAGCTTGTGGTCCATGGTTGGCTATCTTCGCAAGGCCCTGCCGGCGCTGGATCTGAAGTGAAAAAGAGTGAAAAAAACGAACGACGTTGCTTGACATAATCTGCGCACTCATTAGAATAGGCGCCTCTTTCGGAGGTGAGCAAAACACAGCCGGAAGTGATTGAAAAAAGCGGGAATAGCTCAGTTGGTAGAGCACGACCTTGCCAAGGTCGGGGTCGCGAGTTCGAGTCTCGTTTCCCGCTCCAATTTTCATGCCCCTGGTCACATGGCCGCTGACCCTTGCCGGCCATCCTGGCAAGAAGCACTGCACAGGCTGCCTGGCTGCCAGGTTATGATGGACGCATACAGGCTGGGTGGCAGAGTGGTCATGCAGCGGACTGCAACTCCGCGTACGCCGGTTCGATTCCGACCCCAGCCTCCATTATACCTCCCTGCAACTGAAGTCCGCCCCATCTTCGGCCCGGGTGGCGAAATTGGTAGACGCAAGGGATTTAAAATCCCTCGGAGGAAACTCCGTACCGGTTCAAGTCCGGTCCCGGGCACCAATAAAGTCACTGACCTTTTCGGTCGGCTGCATTCTCTTCCGAACTTCTCCTGCCAAACAGGCACCGAGTCATTCCTGTTTCCCGGGTAGGCAAGCGATTCGTGACAGGATTAAGGGTAAAAAAAATCATCACCTGAGATGTCTGCCTTTATAGTGGTCAGTGAGTGACATATAGCGGACGGATCCGGAAGCACGTCATTTTCCTCACGTGTAATCCCGGGGTAACCCGGGTCCCAGGGTGCCCTTGCATGATTAAAGTCTTTTTTCTGCTGTTTTTTTCAATCTTCATCTTTCTTCCCCAGAGTCATGGTCAAAACAACAGCGACCCGGAAACTTCATCGTTCAGTGAAGACAATCTGCCGGATTCGCTACAGGGCCACGGCGAGGCCGTGCGCTGGTATCGCATGGCCGCAGAGCAGGGCGAAGCCGATGCGCAGTTCAATCTCGGGCTGTCCTACGCAATCGGCCTGGGCGTGCCGCAGGACTACAGCGAGGCCGCGCGCTGGTATCGTCTGGCCGCCGAGCAGGGACATGCAGGCGCTCAGTACAATCTTGGTAATCTGTATGGAACCGGGCGAGGGGTGCAGCAGAAGTACAGCGAGGCGGTGCGCTGGTATCGCATGGCCGCAGAGCAGGGAGAAGCGGACGCACAGTTCAATCTTGGCCTGTCCTACGGGGCCGGGCTGGGGGTGCCACAGGACTACGAAGAGGCCGTGCAGTGGTACCGCCTGGCTGCAGAGCAGGGGAACGCAAGTGCTCAGAATAATCTTGGTTATGTATACGGAACCGGCCAGGGTGTGCCGCGGGACCATAGCGAGGCGGTGCACTGGTACCGTATGGCTGCCAAGCAGGGGGAAGCAGACGGCCAGCTCAATCTCGGTGTGATGTACTTCAATGGTGACGGTGTACCGGAAGACCCTGTCCTGGACTATGTCTGGACTTCATTGTCAGCTGCGCAGGGACATGAAGATGCGGCTGAGACAAGGGATACCGTGCGGGCCTCTCTCAACCCCGATCAGCTTGCCCGTGCGAAAGACATTATTGCTCGTTGCACAGATTCCGACTTCCAGGTCTGCGACTGAAGCGTCTCTGCGATCACTTGGCGTCAAGCTTTTCCAGGTAGGCGATGATGTCATTCGACTCGTAAAGCCACTGCGTGCTGCCGTCCGAATCAATACGCAGGCAGGGCACCATCGAGCGTCCGCCGCCGGCGATCAGCTCCTTGCGGGCTTCCGGATTGGTCAGCAGATTACGCCCCGGGATGTCCAACCCGATTTTCTTGATGGCATACCATACCTTCAGGCAGAACATGCAGGTGGGAGAGTGATAAAGGGTTAATGTCGGAGCTTCCTGTTCTTGCGTGCTCGTGCTCAAGTTGGCCATCCTGGATTGATCAATGGTCGCGCGCCAGGAAGTTCCTAGATGCGCAGTATCAGGATGCCGATCGTAAACAAAGCGACCGCACCGAGCAAGAGCAGGACGGCAGTTCGCCGCGGGTTTTCACCCAGATCCAGATCTTCCTGGCGTTCGCCGGAATGACCTCGCGCGGGAGGCTTGTCGTCCTTGCTCGGTTCCTGCATGAGTTTGTCCACCTCATCCTTGGGCAGATAATCCAGGTCCCAGTGCGAGGTGTAATGCTCCTTGACGGTTTCATCCTCAAGCTTCGATTTTTTGTCTCCGCTACGGTCACTCATCGGTCTGTGTACCTCCTTCGCGGTCCAGGCCCCGCCAGTGCTTCAATTGCAACACAACGGCCGGGGGCACGTGGGCCAGGCCGTAGGCGCTGAACAGGATCAGTATGCGATCCGCGACACCGTCAATCTCCTGGGCCGGGGCATAGACAAAAACCATGGTGAAGGCAAAACCAAGCCCCACCGCCGTGATGATGCCCCGGGTGATCCAGCGTGTTCCTGCCGGCCAGCCCTCAAGACGATGATGCGCCCAGAAAACGGCAGGCAGGGTGATCAGGCACAATACTACTAGAAAAATGATATTCAACATGCTTTCTACGCTACGGGTTTTGCCCTGTTTTGGCAAATTCATGCCGGAATATGCTCTGTGGCTGGATTCCGGCGCAGAGCATCGTTAGACTTGTCGTAATACTTGGATACGCAGAAGCGGGAGCAAGCGATCATGAAACTGGAAGACATCATGCTGGATCCGGCAAGTGCATTTGACGCACCGGCGGACGTGCTCGATGCGTCTGAACTGGACCGGGAGCAGAAGGTCAAGGTCCTGCATCGCTGGGAATATGATGCCCGTCAGCTGTTGGTCGCCGAGGCCGAGGGCATGAATCAGGGCAACGCTGAGACGATGCTCCAACAGGTCCTGGAAGCGCTGGAAAAACTGGGCGCTGAACCCGGCATTGAGTGAAGCCGGGCAGGAAGCGGCATACAACATGGAAACAGTGACTCTGCGAAAGGGGCGGGACTCTTCTCTTTTGCGTAAACACCCCTGGGTTTTCTCGGGTGCAATCGCCCAGGTATCGGGTACACCCGGGCCAGGGGAAACCGTCTTGTTGCGTGACGCTGCTGGCAAGCCCCTGGGTCTGGCAGCCTGGTCGCCATCCTCCCAGATTCGTGCGCGCGTCTGGACCTTTGATACGGACCGACAGGTCGACGCCGGTTTTTTGGCTGAACGGATGGCTGCATCGCTGTATCGGCGGGGTATCGCTGAGCGTGATCAGCCAGGCGCTGCAATGCGTCTGGTTTATGGTGAATCCGATGGGCTGCCGGGTCTGGTGGTCGACTGGTATCCGCCATTCCTCGTCTGCCAGTTCCTCTCCGCCGGAACCGAGCGCTGGAAACAGGAGATTGTCGCCTGGTTGGCCGATCGTATCCGCTGCCGGGGGATTCATGAGCGCTCGGATGTTGGTGTGCGGGCCCATGAAGGCCTGCCCCAGAGCCGTGGTGTGCTGCATGGCGAAGCGCCCCCGGCCACACTGGAGCTGCTGGATCGCTGTCCCGGGCAGTCGGACATGCGCTTTCTGATCGACATTCCAGCTGGCCACAAGACCGGCTTTTATCTCGACCAGGCGGCCAACCGGCGTGTTGTTGGCGCGATGGCGAGTGGGCGCGAGGTGTTGAACTGTTTTTCGTATACGGGCGGTTTCGCCGTGGCCTGCCTGGCCGGGGGCGCCCGTCATGTCTGCAATGTGGATTCCTCGGAACCTGCCCTGGCGCTGTGCGAGCGCACCCTAGCGCTCAACGACCTGCCTGCGGATCTGTACAGCAATGTGGCTGCTAATGTATTCGAGTTGCTGCGTGCTTACCGCAAGGAGGGGCGTCAATTCGACATGCTCATCCTGGATCCGCCGAAATTTGCCGATACCCGCAGTCATCTGAAGAAGGCCGCTCGGGCGTACAAGGATATTGCCATGCAGGCGGCCCATCTGCTCCGGCCTTCGGGGATACTGGTGAATTTTTCCTGTTCGGCCGCGATCGATCTTTCGCTGTTCCAGAAGATCACTGCTGATGCCCTGCTCGATGCCGGTCGCAGCGGCCAGGTGATCCGCTATCTGCACCAGCATGAAGATCATCCTGTGGCCCTGCCGTTTCCCGAAAGCCAGTACCTGAAGGGCCTGGTCTGCCGCCTGGACTGAACAGGCGGCTATATTGCTGGCCGGTCAATCGCGGTATAATTGCGCGCCGAGGAAAACGCTGAACCTGTACTGACGTCTGGAGTCGTAATGAGGCCAATTGCCATAGTAAGCGATATTGCGGGAACCACGAGTTCGACCCGCTTCATCAAGGATGTGCTTGACGTATATGCAGAGCAGTTTCTGCCTGACTTCATCCGTGAGCACAAGGACGAAAGAGACGTGTCCCGGCAATTGCGCAGCATGAGTGACAAGGTCGGTGTCAATTTCCGCAAGACCGAGCAGTTGATCGAGCATCTACTGGATTGGATGCGTGATGACAAGAAGGTGCCCGAACTGCTGACCTTGCAAGGCATGGTCTGGGAACAGGGCTACGAACAGGGTGAGTATCAGGCACACGTCTATGCGGATGTGCCGGAACGCCTGCAGCAGTGGCGGGACGATGAAATCAACCTGTATACCTTTTCCTCGGCCAGTGAACGGGCACAACGTCTGTATTTCCGTTTCACCAGTCAGGGTGATCTGCGCCTGATGTTTGCCGGCTATTTTGATCATACGATTGGCCCCAAGCAGGCCGTGGCGTCCTACCAGGGGCTGGCTGACGGAGTGGCGTTACGCACGGAGCAGATGCTCTACATCTCCAACAGCGAAGGTGAACTCGATGCCGCTGCCGAAGCGGGCATGCGGACAATCCGCGTGGAGCGTGAGGAGGAAACCGGTAATGCACCGGAAGATGTGAAATCCTCCCATACCGTGGTGAGCAGTTTCAGCGACATCATCATTGACTGAGCCCGGACACGAGGCTGCGATACTCGTCCAGGACTTCCGGATTAGCCAGCGCATCGCGGTTGCCGACCTCCTCTCCATTGATGATATTGCGCACGGCGACTTCTGCAATCTTTCCGCTGAGTGTTCTTGGAATATCATTCACGGCCAGGATGCGGGCCGGAACATGACGGGGTGAGGCGCCGTCGCGTATTACCTGCCGTATGCGAGTTTCCAGTTCAGCATCCAGCTGCTCCTTCTTCGCCAACCTGACAAACAGCAGCACGCGAACGTCATCCTGCCAGTCCTGACCGACGGCGATGCATTCGAGCACTTCCGGAAGTTGTTCTGCCTGCCGGTAGATCTCTGCGGTGCCAATGCGCACGCCACCGGGATTGAGCACGGTATCCGATCGGCCATGAATCAGGAAGCCGCCACTGGCTGTCTGCTCCGCATAATCACCATGTGTCCATACACCAGGGAATCCGCTGAAATAGGCCTTGATGTATTTTCTGTTGTCAGGGTCATTCCAGAATCCGACGGGCATGCTGGGGAAAGACTCTCGGCATACCAGCTCTCCCTTGTGCCCGCTCACCGCATTACCGGTCTCGTCGAACACCGCCACGTCCATTCCCAGCCCCGCGCACTGGATTTCGCCCCGGCGCACCGGCAACAGCGGGCAACCCAACACAAAACAGGAAATGATGTCGGTGCCTCCGGATATCGACTGCAGTGCCAGGTTATGCCCGAAATCCCGGTAGACGTGATCGAAGCCTTCAGGGGGCAGGGGGGAGCCGGTCGAGAGTAGTGTGCGCAGGGAATCAAGCCGATGCGTCTGCACCGGTCGCAGGGCGGCCTTTTCCGTGGCGGAAATGAATTTTGCGGATACGCCACAGACCGTGATGCCGGTTTCGTCGATCAGGTCAAATACACGCGACTCATGCGGATGAAACGGCGAGCCATCGTACAGCACCAATGTGGCGCCACTGGCCAGCCCACTGACCAACCAGTTCCACATCATCCAGCCACAGGTGGTGAAGTAGAACAGCACATCCTCGCGATCGAGGTTGACGTGCAGCATGTGCTCCTTGCGATGTTGCAGCAACGTGCCGCCATGGCCGTGCACGATGCATTTGGGTGCGCCGGTGGTGCCAGACGAATAAAGGATGAAAAGGGGATCGTTGAAGTCCGCGGAGTGAAAATCGATCCCGGTGTCCGTTGCAGGGATGTCATCCCATTGTTGCAACCTGGTGCTGACCTCGGGCTGAGATGCCTTTTCATACAGTTCGGGGAACAGCACGATATGCTTGAGTGAAGGAAGCTGCGCGGCCAGGGCCTGCAGTTTTTGCTCGTGACGATGGGTCTTGCCGGCATAACAATGGCTACTTACGGAAAAAAGCACACGTGGCTCGATTTGCCGGAAGCGATCCAGGACTCCATTGAGTCCAAAATCCGGCGAGCAGGAGGACCAGACGGCGCCCAGGGCGGTGCAGGCCAGCATGGCCACCACTGTCTCGATGCGATTGGCGGCGAAAGCGGCTACCCGGTCACCAGGGCGGATACCCTGTGCCTTCAGCCAGGCCGCAATCCGTGCCACTTCCGCATACAACATGGCATGGCTCAAACGGCCCCGTTCACCGCTTTCGTCGTGAAAGATCAGGGCATTGCGATCATCACGGTGGCGCAGCAGGTTTTCGGCGTAATTGAGCCGGCATCCGGGAAACCAACGGTCCTGCCACATCGTCTCCGCTGACACGAGTGTCCGGGTAGCCTCCTGATGATAGCGAATATCGGTGAATTCCAGGCATTCCCGCCAGAAATCACTGCGATGCCTTACGCTCCATTGATGCAGGGCAGGGTAGTCGGTGACCGAGGGGTCGTAGCGCTTTTGTATCTGATCCAGAAATGCCTGCATATGGCTGTTCATGCGGCTTTCTTCGTCCGGCGTGTAGAGTATCGGGTTCTGAGCCATGCCTGAATATCCTGTCAGTGCTGCGCGGCGGCCAGGGCATTGGCCACCCGGGACCGGTTCTTACGTCCGAGCTGTCCGCATATCCAGTCGCCGGTTGCACGCAATTGTTCGAGATCAACGCCATGCCGCAGACCCAGGCCATCGAGCAGGTACACCACATCCTCGGTGGCGACATTGCCGCTGGCACCGGGTGCATAGGGGCAACCACCGAGCCCTGCAACCGAGCTGTCGATGCTGCGGACTCCGCATTGCAGGGCCATAAGCACGTTGGCCAGGGCCTGGCCATAGGTGTCATGAAAGTGCACCGCCAGCCACTCGGAAGGAATCTGTTGCAGTCCATCGGAGAGCAGGCTTTCCACACGCCCGGCCGTGCCCACGCCGATGGTGTCGCCCAAAGACACTTCATAACAGCCCAGATCAAGCAGGCGCCGGGTGACATCGTATACGGCAGATTCACTGACCGTACCCTGGTATGGACATCCAAGTACGCAGGACACATAACCCCGTACCGGCAAACCGGCAGCGCTGGCCAGTTCACAGACCTCGCGAAATCGCTCGACACTCTCGGCGATACTGCAATTGATGTTGTGCTGACTGAAAGCTTCCGAAGCGGCGGCAAACACTGCCACTTCATCCGCGCCGGCCGCCATGGCATCCTCCAGTCCCCTTCGGTTGGGTGTCAGTGCGGTGTAACGTACGCCCGGGCGGCGTTGTAACTTGGTCAGAACCTGCCCCGAGTCTGCCATTTGTGGTATCCAGCGCGGGGAGACAAAACTGCCGGCTTCGATTGTGCCCAGGCCACTGTCTGCCAGTCGTTCAATCAGGGCGACCCGGGTGGCGACGTCCAGCGCTGCCGTTTCGTTCTGCAGGCCATCACGAGGGCCCACTTCAACAATGCGGACGGTTTCCGGCAGCGAAAGACTCATGTCTGGGCTCCTGATTCGTCGGCATCAGCATTGGCAAACAACAACAGGAGCTGATCAGGTTCCACCAGGTCATCTGCCTGACAGTGCAGTTCCGCGATGACAGCATCATTTTCGGCGCGCAGGGAATGTTCCATTTTCATGGCATCAAGAATCAGTAACACCTGTCCCTCTTTCACTGATTCTCCGGCCTTTACGGCAACCTCGAGCACGCGGCCGGGCAGTGGCGCATGCAGGGCGTCCGAGCGGAGCACGTTGCTGCCAGCCTCGCCAGCGACATGGGCAGGCGAGGCCTGGCCTTCCAGATGGTAGCGTCGGCTGAAAGGATTGTGCCCCGGACTGCGGAAGGCGTGCAGTGAACTCAGGCCCGGATCCGTATCCGGGCTCACTGGCTGCAGGGCCTGACGTTGCTGGATACGATGCAGGGATGCGGCGATGCCTGCGGCATGTGTGCTCAGGAAGCCGGTTTCCAGTTCACCCGAATGGAATGCCGGCTGCGCCAATACCGCTTCGAGAAAACGCATATTGTGAGAAATTCCCTCCAGACTGGAATGCTGCAGGGCGGCGGCCAGTGCCTCGATGGCCTGCTCCCGATTGTCGCCACGGGCGATGACTTTGGCGATCATGGAATCATAATACACACTGATCCGGCTGCCCTGGCGTACGCCGGAGTCGATACGTAGCCCCGGTACTGCTGCCCAGTGCAGGCTGTCGATACAGCCGGTGGCGGGGCGGAAATCCTGTTCGGGTTCCTCTGCATTGACCCTGGCCTCGATGGCCCAGCCCTGGCATTGAACCTCGTCCTGCGTCAGTGGAAGGGGTTCACCGCTGGCCACGCGCAACTGCCATTCCACCAGATCCAGTCCGGTGACCGCTTCGGTTACCGGATGCTCGACCTGCAGCCGGG